>JADFHR010000043.1 GCA_022567015.1 Pseudomonadota bacterium | reverse complement strand
ACGCGACCGCAACGGCGGCTTACCAAGGCTTTCGGACGGCGTCGCGCACGCTTCGCGATGCCCCGCATCGCCACAGCGCACGCTCCTAGCCGAAAACCTTGGTAAGCCGGCTCGTCGGGTCATGATCGGCGTCCCTTGGTATAACCGCCGGGACCGGTCACGGGCCGGCGAAAACGGCGTCCCCCCGCATACCGTAACCGGGGGGCCGCCGTTTTGGTCACCGATGACATTCGGTTTAAAGCCACAGCGGTTCATCGGGACGGCCACGGCGCGCGCCGCCGGCGAAACGATGCCGCGGCTACCGCGAACCCTTACGGCTGAGTCAGCTTGAACTCGATGCGCCGGTTGCGGCGATAGGCGATTTCGTCGTCACGCGGATCCAGGGCCCGGTATTGACCGAATCCGGTCGCCGCCAGGCGCTCCGGCGCCAGGCCCAGCCGGACGAGGAATTTCACCACGGACGTGGCGCGCGCGGTCGACAGCTCCCAGTTCGATTGGTAAGCCCAGGTCTTGATCGGGACACGGTCGGTGTGACCGTCGACGCGCAACATCCAGTTCACGTCCGCGGGGATTTTCTTGGCAACCTCCTTCAGCGTTTCGGCCAGTTGCGTCAGGGTCGACTGGCCGTCCGGGTCGAGCTCGGCGGAGCCCGAGGGGAACAGGACCTCGGATTGGAATACGAAGCGGTCGCCGACCATCCGGATATCCGGATGGTCGCCAAGCACCTTGCGCAGGCGGCCGAAGAACTCCGAGCGGTAGGTGGAGATCTCCCGGACCTTCTTTTCCGCGGCACTCTTGAGCCGGCGGCCCATGTCGGCCACCTTGCTTTCCATGCCCGCCCGCGCTTTCTCGAGCGCCGCGATTTCGCGATTCAGGCCGGCGATCTCCTGGCGCCGCGACTCCATGGTCTTCTTGCCGGCCGACAGGGCCCGGCGGGCCTGGTCAAGCTCTTCCTCGAGGCTCTTCTTCCCGGCCGCCGTGGCGCTGAGTCTGGCCGCGAGATCGCCGAGTTCCCCGCGAAGACCCGTGCTCGTCTCCTGCTCGCTCGACAGGCGGTCGTTGAGGGCCGAGACCTCGGACCGAAGGGTCGCCACCGCCTTCTCTTTTTCGCCGGAGAGTTCGGTCAGCCGCAGGCTCAGGTCGCCCTCCGTCGCGTAGACATCCTTCAGTTCGACTTGCAGATACTGGTTGTTTTCGCGCAGGGTCACATTGTCCTCGCGCCCGCTGGCGATCATTTGTATGGCGTCGTTTATCTGTTTGTTGAGGAACTCGATTTCCTTGTCACGTTCCGTCGCGGCGCTGTGTATGCTGTTGATCTTCACCTGCATGCGGTCGATGAGCGCCTGCGTCTCGTTGTACTGTTCCTCCGAATAGACCTCTCCCTTCCCCTGCTCCTGCGCCAAAGCGGTGGCATGCAGGAAACCAGCGGATACGAGACCCACGCACACTGCCAGATAGATGCCGGGACGTTTCATTGGCCGCTCCTCCCACCGGTGTCGCCAACGAGCCCGGCCACTATACCACAATCGGTGCCCGGTCGCGACCGAACCGGGCCCTTGGGCCGGGGGACGCGTGGAGGCCGGCGGCGCAGAAGGACTAATACCAAGGGGCGCTGATCATGACTCATAGAGATCGCGTAGGCGGCTCGTCGGGTAGGAGGAAAGTTGCAGGCGATGCGGCGCATCGTCAAAACTTTTCGACGCCCTCCGACGGGCCGCATACGCGACCGGAACGGCGGCTTACCAAGGCTTTCGGACGGCGTCGCGCACGCTTCGCGATGCCCCGCATCGCCACAGCGCACGCTTAGGGCCGAAAACCTTGGTAAGCCGGCTCGTCGGGTCATGATCAGCGCCCCTTGGTATAAGACGGGCGGTGTGGTGGCGGATGGTGAAGGCGATACGAGGAAGCGCGCCAGAGAAATTCCGCCAGGGGGTACGACGCCAGGGGATTTTTTTTGGACTTCACACCCCCTTTTTGTCTACGTATTGGGTATCTGTCGGGGGATTTACCCAGGAGGTTGAAGGGATGAGCGAAGCGCCCTACCCGCTGGACGGCACTTCCGGCGCCCAGGTGGTGCCCGTATCCGACGCCCTTGGCGGGGAAATCCGCGGCATCGACCTGAGCCGGGACATGGGCGACGCCACCTTCGTGGCGATCCATCGGGCGTGGTTGAGACACCTGGTCCTCCTTTTCCGCGACCAGGACCTGAGCACGGCCGGCCAGGTCGCCTTCAGCCGGCGCTTCGGCGACCTGGACCTGGCGCCGGTCGACGAATACGGGCGCAAGCATAGGGAGGGCTTTCCCGAAATTCTCGTCGTCTCGAACGTCGTCGAGGACGGCGAGCCCATCGGGTCGCTGGGCGCGCTCGAATCCAAGTGGCACACGGACATGTCCTATGACGAACGGCCGCCCAGGGCGAGCTGCCTTCTCTCGGTCAAGATCCCGGCGACGGGCGGCAATACGGGATTTCTCAACATGTACGAGGCGTACGAGACGCTTCCCCCGGCGCTGGCCGGGCGTATCCGGGGCCTCACCTTGAAACACGACGCCACGTATAACAGCGTCGGCCTGTTGCGCGAGGGGGCCGCCCCGGTCACCGACGTCACCGCCTCGCCGGGGACCAGCCACCCGATCGTGCGGACCCACCCGGAAACGGGCCGCAAGGCGCTTTTCCTGGGCCGGCGCAACGCGGCCTATATCAACGGGCTTTCCGTCGAGGACTCGGAAGCCCTGCTCGATGAAATCTGGGCCCATACCACGCACGACCGGTTCACATGGCATCACCAATGGCGCGTCGGCGATCTGCTGATCTGGGATAACCGTTGCACCATGCATCGGCGCGACGGCTTCGATACGCGGTCCCAACGCATCATGCACCGCACCCAGATCATGGACGACCGGCCGCCGTCGAGCGGGGAAATGCCATGAAACTGCACGGGTTCGACCTGCACCTGTTGAAGCTGCCGCTCAAGGTTCCCTACCACCTTGCCTTCGCCGATCTCACCCATTTCGACACCATCGTCGTCGAGGCCCGCGACGATCAGGGGCGCGTCGGCTACGGGGAGGCCACCCTGCTCGCCGCCTACGGCGGCGAGACGGTCGAGGATGCGTGGGCGTTCTGCCGCGACCGCGGCCGGGACCTGGCCGGCCAGACCACGACGGCGGCCAGGGACAGCCTGGCGCGATGGCTGCACGACTACCCGTTCTCCGTCACCGCCCTCACCACGGCCATCGAGATGGTGGAGGGAAATCCGATCCTCTCGCCATCGGCCGAGGTCCGCGTGCCTCTCCTCGGGCCGGTCAACGGCACCGATCACGCGGCCATCCCCGACGAGGTGGAGGGCCTGCTCGAGCAGGGGTATGGAACGCTCAAGGTGAAGGTGGGATTCGACCTCGAGGCCGACCTGGCGCGCGTCGCCGTGATCCAGCGCGCCGTCGCCGGACGGGCGATGCTGCGGCTCGACGGCAACCAGGGGTACGACCGCGGGGAGGCGTGCCGTTTCGTCACCGAGGTGGAGGCGGACGGCATCGAGCTCTTCGAGCAGCCGTGCGCGGCAAGCGACTGGGAGTCGGCCAAGGCCGTGGCCGAGGTCTCGCGCGTGCCGATGATGCTCGACGAATCCATCTTCGGGATCGAGGACATCGACCGCGCCGCCGATCTCGGGGCGGCCTCCTTCATCAAGCTCAAGCTGTTGAAGATGGGGGGGCTCGATCGCCTGGCGGACGCCCTCGAACACATCCGGGCGCGCGGCATGGAACCGGTCCTCGGCAACGGCGTCTCCTCCGACATCGGGTGCTGGATGGAGGCGTGCGTCGCCGCAAAGGGCATCCGCAACGCCGGCGAGCTCAACGGCTTCCTCAGGCCGGTGAGCGGCATCTTCGCCGAGCCCCTGCCCATGGACGGCGGCGCCGTCGTGCTGTCGCCGGATTTCGTCCCCGTCCTCGACACCGAAAAGGTCGCGGCCCTCACCGTCGCCACCGAACGCTGCGCGGCATCCGCCCTCGCCGTTGGCAAATAATTACCGTTGGAAGGGAGGACATGGCCGCCAAGCTGAAATTCGGACTCCGCCTGAACATCCAGGGCGAGATGGGAGCGAAGTCGTCCGGCTTCGCGTACACGCTCGAGATGGCCCACGTCGCCGAGGAGCTGGGCTTCGATTCGGTGTGGATCCCCGATCACGTCGAGAACGCGCACCTCGACCGCGGCAAGCCGATCCTCGAATTCTGGACGACGATTACCGCCATCGGCGCCAGGACCGAGCGCGTCCGCCTCGGCGGGCACGCCATGAACAACACCTTCCGCCATCCCGGCCTGACGGCGAAGATCGTCTGCACCCTGGATGAGATCACCGGCGGGCGGGTCATCCTGGCGCCCGGCTCGGGATGGTTCGCCGCCGAGTGCAAGTCGTACGGTTTCGACGCGTGGAGCGACGACGGCCTGGTCCGCATCGCGCGCCTCGACGAATCGCTCCACGTCATCCGCGGGCTGATGACCGAGGACGAATTCAGTTTCGAGGGCAAGTACTTCCAGCTGAAGGACGCCTATTGCAATCCCCGGCCGGTGCAGAAACCCTATCCCCCGATCTGGATCGCCGGCGATTCGCCGCCGACCCAGGACCTGATGGTCGAACACGGGGATTGCTGGTTCATGTACTCCAAGGCGCCGGAGATCGTCGGCGACCTGATCGCCGGCCTGAGGCCGCGGCGCGAGGGGCGGCCGTTCGAGGTCGCCGTCTCGGTCGTCGGGCTTGCCGACAAGAGCAAGGACGAGACGCTCAAATGGGCGCAGATGTACGCCGACGAGCGCAAGCACCGTTTTCCCGTCCCGCCCACCGTCGACGACATCCTGGGCGCCAACCTGACCGGCGACGTGGGACAGGTGCGCGAGCGCATCGACGCCTGGGTCGAGGCCGGGGTCGATCACGTGATCATCCAGCCGATGCCGCCCATGGAGGGAATGCGGTTCTTCGGCGAGAAGATCATCCACCACTACGCTTAAGGCCGGCGCTTAAGCCCGGTCGAGGCGCGGACCCGGTCCCGGCGGACGGGGTTGGACCGATGTTCGATACCGTCGGTACGCCGGCACGTGCCCAATGCCGAGGTCGTGTGATGGACATCAGTCAAAAAGGGCCGTGTCCGATCCCTCAAGAGAACCCAGCACTGTCGCGGATTGCTCCAGACGCGCTTTGATCTGGTCGCGCGCTTTCCTGAACCGCGACAATGCGTCTTCATGGGTGACAGAAGGGTCAGACGTCGCCGGGTCCGGGATCGGCCAATGCAACCGCCGAACCGTCGCCGGCATCACAGGGCAGACTTCCTCGGCGCAAAGCGTCACCACAATATCGACGGAAGCGGGATTAATCGTATCGACGGATTTCGACACCTGGCGAGAAATGTCTATGCCAATCTCGGCCATGGTTTCTATAGCGTGGGGATTGATCGGTGAAGGAGTCGACCCCGCGCTTTGAACGGTGATGCCGGGCCCCAGCATGTGCCGGGCAAGGCCCTCCGCCATTTGGCTGCGTGCGGAGTTGGCGACGCACAGAAACAGGACACGGGTCACGGTTTCGGGTTTCTCGCTTCTACGGCCAGCCGCACCGCCGGGCCGTTTTCGTACCAGTCACGGGTATTGTTGACGATCTTCACCACCGACAACATCACCGGCACCTCGACCAGGACTCCGACAACGGTAGCCAGCGCGGCACCGGAATCGAAGCCGAAAAGACTTATTGCCACGGCGACAGCCAACTCGAAAAAGTTGCTGGCCCCGATCAGCGCCGACGGTGCGGCCACGCAATGGGCCTCGCCAACGTGACGGTTGAGCAGATAGGCGAGCCCGGAGTTGAAGTAGACCTGGATGACAATCGGAACCGCGAGAATGGCGATTACCGCCGGCTGGTCGACGATCTGCTCGCCCTGAAAGCCAAAAAGAAGGACAAGCGTCGTCAGCAGCGCGGCGAGCGATACGGGTTGCAGTGTCCGGAGCAGGCGATCGAGCCCCCTTTGGCCGCTCCCGGCGAGGACACCCTGGCGCAGCACCTGGGCGATGATGACGGGCACGACGATGTAGAGGACTACCGACAGCAGCAACGTCTCCCAGGGAACCGTGATCGCCGACAACCCCAGCAAAAGCCCAACGATCGGCGCGAAGGCGAAGACCATGATCAGGTCGTTAAGGGCGACCTGAGTGAGCGTGAAGTGGGGCTCTCCGTCCGACAGATTGCTCCATACGAACACCATGGCCGTACAGGGCGCAGCCCCGAGCAGGATGAGACCGGCGATATAGCTGTCGATCTGTTCGGCCGCCAGATAGGGGGCGAAGAGAGTGCCGATAAAGAGCCATCCAAGGGCCGCCATCGAAAAGGGCTTCACGGCCCAATTGATGAACAGGGTGACGCTGATGCCGCGCCAATGCTCCTTGACCTGGCGAAGGGCGCCGAAGTCGATCTTTACCAGCATCGGAATAATCATCAGCCAGATCAGCAGGGCGACGGGGAAGTTGACCTTGGCAATCTCCATCGATCCGACCGCGTGGAAAACCTCGGGCAGGAATTGGCCAAGCGCGATGCCGGCTACGATGCAAAGGGCGACCCAGATCGTTAGGTAGCGTTCAAAAGTGGACATGGGTGGCTGTCTTAGTCTTTCTTTGCACCGGCCCGGGCACTGCTGACTTCACCGAGGAAATGGCGTAGCGGTTCGAGCGCGGCCGGATCCAGCGAATAGCAAACGCGGGGACGTTCAATTTCACCCGTGATGATTCCGGCTGTCTTCATGATGCGGAGGTGCTCCGACGTGGTTGACTGCGCCAACCCTATCTCTTCCACGATATCGCAGCCGATGCAGGTCTGGCGGCGCGCCAGGATACGAACGATTTTGATCCGCGCCGGATGGGCGAGCGCCTTCGCGAGCGCCGCGATATGATCGGTGGCTGAACGGTCTGGCGTTGTCCCGTCTTCCCCGTCCCTGATATTGGCGCTTACGGTTTTAGCCGGCATACCAACCTCATATATCGTTATTCGACGATTAACGATATATGAGCCTCGTACATGGGGTCAAGCCGGATTTCACGGGAGCCCATTGTTGAACCAGGTAACTAGCGGGATGTGGAAACCAACGGTTTTCCGTACATCATACCAAGGGTCGCTGATCATGACTCATAGAGATCGCGTAGGCGGCTCGTCGGGCAGGAGGAAAGTTTCAGGCGATGCGGTGCATCGTCGAAACTTTTCGACGCCCTCCGACGGGCCGCATACGCGACCGGAACGGCGGCTTGCCAAGGCTTTCGGACGACGTCGCGCACGCTTCGCGATGCCCCGCATCGCCACAGCGCACGCTTAAGGCCGAAAACCTTGGTAAGCCGTCTCTATGGGTCATGATCAGCGACCCTTGGTATCAGCCCCGGCTATAGGCCGACATCCGCCGGACAAGCCCAAACTCCCGTTATGAATGGAAGCCCTATTTGTCTAGTCCCCGGGTTCGTGCGCCGTCGTCTCGTCGAGCCGGCCGAAGGTGGCCAGGTAGGACCGGGAGTGCTTGAAGATGTTGTAGGCGACGGTGGCCAGGCCGCCGCCGATCAGCACGGCGGAAATGGGCTGGGTGAAAAAGTTGAGGAAGTTGTAGTCCAACATGACCATGGCCTGGGAGAACACGTTTTCGCCGATCTGGCCGAGGATCAACCCCATCACCACCGCCGGAATGGAATAGTCGCTGCGGCGCATGAAGAAGCCGGCGACGCCCGCCCCGAACATGGTGTAGACGTCCAAGATGTTGGCGCGGAGCGCATAGGCGCCAATGGTCGAGAAGACCAGAATGGCCGGCGCCATGATGGGAAACGGGATGCGCAGCAGGTGCACGATGCCCTTCGCCTCGACGATCCCGAGAAACAGGATCGCCAGGCTCGCCCAGAACATGGACGCGAACAGCACCCACACCAGGTCATGGGCCTCGACCATGATCAGGGGGCCGATATCCATGCCGTGCAGATTGAAGACGCCGATCATGATGGCGGTCAGCGCGCCGCCCGGCAGGCCGAGGGCGAGAAGCGGGATCATCGCCGCGCCGGTGGCCGCGTTGTTGGCGGTCTCGGGCGCGACCACGCCTTCCGGGTCGCCGTGGCCGAAGGTTTCGGGGTGTTTGGACCAGCGCACCGCTTCGTTGTAGGAGACGAAGGCGGCAAGGGTGGCGCCGATGCCCGGCAGCAACCCGCAGAACCAGCCGATGACGGTGGAGCGGACGACCGCGACCCTAAGGTCCCAGAACTCCTTGAACGACGGATAGGCCACCGACACCTTGGACGGCACGTGGGTCCCGCTCGCCATCCGCTGGCCCTGGACGAAGACCTCGGTGACGGCGAAGAAGCCGAGGATGAGGGGCACGAAGTTGAGGCCGCCGGTCAGGTAAAGGGAGCCCATCGTAAACCGCGGCACGGCGCTCACCGGATCGCCGCCGATGACGCCGAGGAACAGACCGAGCAGCAGCGAAAGCCAGCCCTTGGCCAAAGAGCGCGTCCCGATGCCGGCGACCACGGTCAGGCCGAAGAAGACCACGGCGAAGACCTCGACCGGACCGAACGCGCGTATGGCGAAGTCGGCGATGGGCTCCGTGGCCATCATCATCAGGACCGCCGAAACGGTCCCGCCGATGGCCGAACAGGTCACGGCGAAGCCGATGGCCTTGCCCGCCTGTCCCTTGCGGGTCATGGGATAGCCGTCGAAGGCGGTGGGCGCGTTTTCCACCGACCCCGGAATGTTGAAGAGGATGGCCGTGATGGCGCCCCCGTACACGCCGGACACGTAAATGACGCCGTAGAGCATGATCGCGTGTTCGGCCGTCAGCCACGCCGAAAACGGCAGGAGAACGGCGGCCAGGGTCAGCAGGCTGAGACCGGGGATGGCGCCGAAGACCAGCCCTCCGAACAGGCCAAAGATGAAAATGGCGATCCCGGTCGGATCGGTGAACAGCAGTACCGTGCCGTTGATAAAGTTTTCCATTCCCCGAGCGCGGCCCGCCCTACTGAATGAGGCCGATCAACTGTCCGTTGAGGGAGTGGAAGAAACCGGCCCCCTGCGGAAGCGGCGTGTAGATCAGCTTGACGAAAATCAGGACGATGGCGCCATAGAACCCGACGGTCACCGCGATCAGGGTCACCCACCCCCTGACCCCGAGGAGATACATGTATCCCAGCAGGAAGATCGGCGTGACCAGCAGGAACCCCACCTGGTGGATGGCATAGACGTAGACCAGGGGGATCGCGAAGATGGCGAGGGTTTTCCTGGTGACGCGGGCGGCGTCCTCGGACAGCGCGTCGGTCGTTCTTTCGTCGATGACGGCCTCGGACTCCCTGGCACCGACGAAATAGCTGCTCACCAGTAGAACGCCGGCGGATACGATGACGCCGGCGATCACCACCCGCGGCCAAAAGGCGGCGCCGAACTCGAAGGTGGGCAGGGGGCCGTCGAACTCGAACGTCACGATGAAAGCCGCGATGGCGAGGGCCAGCCAGACGACGGCCTCGACACGGCTTCGCCGCGACGCGGGGCTTTCTATCCGCTTCCTGTCCGCCATCAAACCCTCCACCCCGTTCCGGTCCCCGGTCGCGGCAAAAAACCGCCCCGCAAACGCGCCGCTCGCCTACCCGGCGGGCAGGCGAGCGGTTCTCTGGTTACCAGCCGCCGGACGTGGGCTACAGGCCGGGGCGGACTTTTTGCCCCAATTCCTTGAAGACCTTGGCGTAGGTGGCTATCGCGCCTTCCAGTTCCTTTTTGGCATCGGCCGGACTGCGGTAGGATTCCACGATGTCCAGGCTTTTCCTCTTGATGAAGGCTTGGTGTTCCTTGGTGTTATAGGCTTCCTTGAACACCGCCTGGAGGTACGTCACGATCTCCTTCGGCGTGCCCTTCTTGACGAAAAGCCCGCGGAAACGCAGCAGCGGAGACCACTTGAGACCATAGTCCGGCCCGGTGGCCTTCGTATCCGGGGCGATCTTGAACCGCTCCGGCCAAATGGACAGCACCGGAGCCAGTTTTCCCGCCTCCACGTGCTTCGACACGTCGCCCGGCTGTTCGAGCAGGATGTCGAGCTTGCCGCCGATGACCGCGCCGTACCGCTGTGCGGGCTTGGCGAACAGCACCTGCTTGGCCTTGAAGCCGAAATGCTTCTCCAGCACCGACATGGTCACCAGTTCCATGGGAACGTTGATGTTGGAGACCGCCAGTTTGCCCTCGCCGCTGCGGGCGTAGGCCAGGACCTTATCGAAGTCGGGCTTGCCGTTGGTGAGGAAGCGCTTATCGTCGCCCCGGATGTAAAGCCCCGACGGCGCCACGTTCATGATCAGGAGCGGCTCCAGGTCCTCGGCCGGATTGAGATCGGTCGCCCCGGCGGCGTACTTGGCCGGAAGCGCGTCGATATGCTGCAGGATGGTGTACCCGTCGGCCGGCGTCTGCGCGAAGTCCGGCAGGCAGTTGAGGCCGCCGCCGCCGGGTTTGCTGAGCATGTTGACCTTGACCCCCATGATCTTCGACGCCGGACCCTGAAGGGCCTGAATCGACTGCGCCGATCCGCCGGCCTTGCCGAAACAAAACAGGATCGTGATCGGGCGCGTGGGGTAATTGGCCGGCTTCTTGATCTCGGCCAGGGCCGGCGCGATGACCGCCGCGGTGAACAGCGCGGCGATGCCCGCCACCACCATCGGTTTGAATGTGATCCGCATTGTGGTTCCTCCCTTGCTCGGTTTATTTTCCGTCGCCTGTCTGCGACGCGGCCCTGGAACGGCCCCTTCGGTGCCGCCCGTTCAGCGCCACCGAACCAATGGGCCGCAACCCGGTCCGGATGGTCCTATTGCGGTTCATTGTCCATACCTGTCCTACCGCGTCAAGGCCGTGCCCCTGCGCGGTTCCGGGCGGGGGAAATCACGGTCCACCGAAAGGACAGGGGCAGAGGCCGGAAACGAAGCCGATTCCCGTTGTGGCGCCTGGTCGCCGTGCCCGCCCTCGCGCACGTTCAGCGGTGAAGGTGGCCGAATCCCTTCCTCGACGTCGTTACGACCTGCTAGACTGGCCGGCCAAAGGGAGCTCGATGGTGCGTGGGATTCTTGGCCCGTTCGTCCTTTTCGCGGTCCTCGTCGCAGGCCCATCCCTAACCGTGGCGCAGGAGTCGAAGATCACGGGGCCGGACCCGTCGCTGACACCCGAGCAGGTGGCCCGCATCCAGGTGGAGGCGTTGGGCCGTAACGACGAGCCGTACCCGGACAAGGGCATCGAGATCACCTGGAACTTCGCCTCGCTCGGCAACAAGAAGGTGACGGGCCCCTTGCAGCGCTTCAAGCGGATGGTCCACGACCCCGTTTACGAGCCCATGGTGAACCACAGGGGCGCCCAGTACGAGAACGTGCGGATCGAGGGCGACAAGGCAAAGCTGGACGTGATCCTGCTTTCCAAGGAGGGTCGGTTCGTCGGCTACCGGTTCACGCTGTCACGCCAGAAGGGCGGCCCATGCGACGGGTGCTGGATGACCGACGTCGTAGCCCGCTTCCATGTGACGGTCCACTGAACGCCGCAGGTCATGGGCCGCGGTAACGCGCCGCGTCGGGCATGCAGTTGCTCCAAATGTCGCGCGGCCATGGCCGGCGTCGGCATCTGGCGGGGCGATTGCGATCCGCCTTGGGAATGGCGAAGAATGAAACGGTAGCCGCTCCGGGGGTAACCCCACGTTGATTGGACTCCTTTTAGCTCTGGCCGGTCTTGGTCTTGGAATCGCCGTCCTGGTGGTAGTGTGGGTCGTCGTCCACAAAGGTTTGCCCCCTGGAAGGCATGGCTTATTGAGTTTACCGGAACGAATACGGGAGTATTTGAAGGAGCTTGCCCGTCGCCGAGATACGATCACCTATCGCGATTTGGCCAAGGCGCTTGAAGTCCGACCGCCGAACACAATTCACCAGGTGGCAGACGCGCTTGACGTGCTCATGCAGGAGGATCACGGAAACGGAGCGCCATTTCTTGCCGCTATGGTGGTCAGCAAAGTACGGAACGGGCTTCCTGCACCGGCGTTTTTCTCTTTTGCCCGTTCGCTTGGCCGATTCAAGGGATCGGATACGGGCCCGGAAACCCAGACCTATCATGCCCGGGAACTCAAGAGCGCTTGGGACTACTGGGGCAGCTCACCATGAGAGCCGCAGCTGCGTGTCTCGAATGTGAACTCGGGTGCCCCATGACCTCCGACCTCGACATCTACCGCGCCGCCCACTTGCTGATAAAACGCCATGGCGACGACGCGCCGACAGGGTGAGAACCGGCGCCGGACGGGTTTTTCAGGAAGGATACCCCATTTCACTGCCGACTGATTCATGATGGGACACGTTAGAAGGCTGGACGCCAGGGACTTGCGGCAGATTTCGCAGGTCACCATCATGCATTATGAACGGTCGGCTCGGGCCTATTGGGAGGGGACGCGGAATCATGACGTCAGCCAAAACTATGCAGCATTTTTGGACGCGATAGAAGGTGATCCTCCTTACACGATTCTCGATCTGGGTTGCGGGCCTGGCCGGGATCTCTGTTACTTCCGATCGCTAGGCCACGAGGCAGTCGGCCTGGACGGATCAAAGAAATTCGTGGCCATGGCTCGTCGCCACTCGAAATGTGAAATCCTCCATCAGGACCTTCTCGCGATGGCCTTGCCAGAAAGCTACTTTGACGGCGTCTTTGCGAATGCCACACTGTTCCATGTGCCGCGCCAGGAGTTACCGCGGGTCTTGCACGAGCTGTCGGAGACCCTGAAGCCGCGGTGCGTCCTGTTCTGCTCGAATCCCCGGGGAAACAACGAGGAGGGCTGGAGTGGTGACCGCTACAGCTGCTTTTACCACCCCAGCACGTGGCGCAAGTATGTCACCGCCGCCGGATTTACCGAACTGAACCATTACTATCGACCCCCTGGGCTTCCTCGCCACAAGCAGCCGTGGCTCGCCACGGTATGGCGCAACGTGTGATCGGTACACCGGCGCGTGCGAGGCGACCCCAACGCGTGCTATTATCAATGCTGCCAGCGGATTGGAGACGTCGATGGCACGGGTGATGATCGCATGTCCCGACACGGGGAAGCCGGTTTACACGGGTATGAGCTGCGACGAGGTCACCTTCGAAACCAGCCAGTTGACTGACAAGTCGGTTCTTTGCCCCGAATGCGGGCAGGTGCATACCTGGAATAAACAAGACGCTTACCTGGAGAGCGAGGAGGATGCCCACCAACCGTAGGCTGGGCTACGACCTGATCGCCGAATGCAACCGCTTTGCCCGGCAGGTGGTCATGGCCGTCAAGGCCGGCGCCAAGACGGCAAGACTCGCTCGGGGGGCAAGTGACCGTACGCCGGTAGCGTGGTGAGCCGCTCGTCCTCCAGCGCGCCGCCAACGGTAAAGTGATAGAGGCTCTGCCAAGCATCGTCCGCGAGGTTCATGCCGAGGAGTTGATGCACGAAGTCGTCGAAGTAGCAGCCCATGCCGGTCGAGCGCACGCCGGCCGCCTCGGCTTCAAGGTAGAGCACTTGGCCGATCAGACCGGTTTCCCAGAACAGGCGGCGATACGCCCACGCCCCGTCCCCCTCGAGGGTGCGCGTGAAGTCGGCCACCATACCGAGGCTGAAGGCACTGTCGCCGGCGATCGCCTGGAAGCAGCTTGCATGAGTAGCGGCCTGGCGGCAGTCCCCGAGGGTTAAGGCGTAAAGCGGCATGCCGCTCGACTGGACGCGCGTCCAGGCGAACCCGTCGTGACAGGCGGCGCGGAAGGCGTCGAGTCGGGCCTCGTCGCGCATGAGAACGTAGAGGCCGGGGGAAAGCCCTTCGATCCGGTGCACGAACAGGCACAAGTGAATTCGGGCGGGAAAGTCGATCGCCGTCCACGGCGGGTGCGGCCGGTCGGGCAGCGTACGCGCAAGCATACCGAAAAAGTCATCGAGCGGTAGACCGGTTCGCCCGTCCATGTCGACGGCACTTCGCCGCTGACGGATGATCTCCGCCGACCGTGGAACATCACGGATCGGCCGCTGCGCAGGTTTACTGCTCGCCGCTAAATCGCGCAGCGGAAGCGGTGCCGTATGCGGCTTGACAGTGGCATCCTCGACGGCGCCGATCGCCGCCCAGTCGACGCGTTCCGAGCTAAGCCGGTTCGCCGTTCCCGCCCAGTGGCCGGCGCGCACGCCAGCTACCGCGCATTCCAGCAAACGGCGCGGGGCCTGGGCGGCCGAATCGGTGACCACCGCGGCAATCAGGTCGGGGTGCTCGGCCTCGGCACCGGCGAAGTCGGCGGCACGATCGAGGCCGAGCAGTCCGGCGACCTCGGCGTCGGAGAGCGCCGATAGGAGCGCGACACGCCAACCGAGAGCGGCGGCGGCAAAGCACAACGCGCCGAGCGCATGGCCTGCGTCATGCTGACAGTACCGGTAGGCGCGCTCGCCGTACTTCCAGGCCTCGCGCCAATGCACCGACGTGAGGCCGACGAGGAAAGCGCCTACCGGCAGCCCGGCGGCGAGAGCGCCCCACGCCGCTTTGCTAAGGACGCAGCGCTGTTCGAGTGCGTGCTCGCGCGGCGCGTAATGGTACACCCCGGGGCAGTCCGACAGAGAGGCAAGCGGCGGCAGCACCACATAGCCCTCGGTGGGGTGCAGGTTGCCGCTCGACGGGTTGCTGCGCAACGCCCAGCGTGTGCCCTGGAACTCTTTCCAGGCGGTAATCCCGAGCGAGAGTTCGAGGAATAGGCCCAGACTCTCGGCGGTCAGCGGCCGGGGCGGTGTCTCCCTGGAATGGAACAGCGCGTCATAGGGCGGCGTGCCGTCATCGGGTACAAGTGGCAACTCGATATTTCGGGCGCCTGAGAAGCGGCGAAACGGGTCGGGCTGGTTAGCCCAGTCCATGTATCCCGGCCCCGGGGCGTTACGCTCGGGCATGTGCTTTGTACGCTGGTGGTAGGCGCGCACCCGTGTCACGGCGTCAGGTAGGCCATCAACATCACTGGCCAGGCTCATTTGCTCGGGTCCATGAGTTCAGGTTGTACGCCCGCCTCCGGCACACAGCGGCAAGGCCGCTGTCGGTGCCATGATGGGGCCAGGACCGATCGGGGGGAAGGCTTTGCTTTGACCTGAGGGTGCTGAAACTCTATGGGACTATTTCGTCGGCGGGCTGTGTTCCGTGTCGCGTTCTGCACTTAGCGCCTGACCAAAAAGTTGTTGAATCGGATGAATCGGTTGTGATTCTGTGTCGGGGAACCTTGTTTGAGGAGGAGGTTGCCCGATGTGGACCGAAGAGCAGCGTGCCCGTCACGCCCCGCGTGGCCGGCGTTATCCGAGCGATTTGACCGACGCGGAATGGGCGCTGATCGCGCCTTTCATCCCGCCGCCGCGCTCTGGCGGCCGCGGGCGGAAGACCGACATGCGCGAGGTCATGAACGCGATCCTCTACGTGCTGGCGACCGGCTGCCAGTGGCGGGCGCTGCCCAAGGACTTCCCGCCGCGCTCGACCGTCTACGCCTACTTCTGGGAGTGGCGCCGCTACGGCGTGCTCGACCGCATCCATCATGCGCTGCTTGAAGCGTGCCGCGAACGCGACGGGCGCGAGGCGAGCCCCACCGCCGGGATCATCGACAGCCAGTCGGTGAAGGCGGCGGAAAAAGGGGGGCGCACGCGGACCCGGTCGGCTTCGATGCGGCCAAGAAGATCAAGGGCATCAAGCGCCACCTCCTGGTCGACACCGGCGGGTTGATGCTCGCCATCGCCGTCGGCCCCGCCAACGTTCAGGACCGAGACGGGGCACCGGACCTCGTCCGCGACGCACGCCGGCTGTTCCCCTGGCTGGCCCATCTGTTCGCCGATCAAGCCTATGCCGGTCCCAGGTTCGCCCGAGCCCTCGGCGCGGGCGGCCGCCTCACCGTCGAGATCGTCAAACGCAATGACGGCCAGAAAGGCTTCGCCGTGCTGCCGCGACGCTGGGTCGTCGAGCGCACGCTGGCCTGGCTCACCCGTTGCCGACGGCTCGCGCGGCACTACGAAGCCCTCGCCGCGACCGCCGTCGCCTTCATCAAGCTCGCCATGATCCGCATCATGCTGCGCCGCCTCGCAAACCCTTCCATAACACCATAAACTTCCGAGTCAGGCTCTAAGTGGCTTATACCAAGGGTCGCTGATCATGACTCATAGAGATCGCGTAGGCGGCTCGTCGGGCAGGAGGAAAGTTGCAGGCGATGCGGCGCATCGTCAAAACTTTTCGACGCCCTCCGACGGGCCGCATACGT
>JADFHR010000233.1 GCA_022567015.1 Pseudomonadota bacterium | reverse complement strand
AACCGGAGCGACTCATCACGAACCCCAGCGCGGCAGCGGGCGGTTGCTCGAGTGCCGGGGCTAACTCACGCAGCAATGTGCCGAACACGGCGACCTTCGCCGCCGACCGACCGATTCCGTTGGGTAGCGCGCTGTCGATGATCACGTCGTAGAGGCGAAGTCCGCGCTCACGGGCTTGGGCACGTCCCGGGATAAGGCGATATCGGCCGAGTTTTCTGCTACTCCGCAGCTCACACTTGGGCAGCTCGAGTGTCTCTACGACGGCGACGACATGGCGCAGGCGGTGGATGGCCCTTGCCCCTGCGGCCGGACCTTGCCGTCGTTCGGGTCCGTCCTCGGGCGGTACAGCAAAATCGCCGTCGTCCCCCCGGAAATCCTTCACGCGGTGAACGCACTCCGCGAAACCATGGAACGCCTGCCGCCGGCGTTGTCCCGGAATCTGCGGGAATACCAGGTCCACCGGCGCCGGGGCGGAGATTTCGAACTCAGGCTGGTGGTGGCGCAAGCCCTGCCGGCGGAGTTCGCCACGCATATCCAGGGCGCCTGGGGCGCTGCCATCGGGTCGCGGCCGTTGACCCTTTCCGTCGTCGAAGTGGACCACATCCCCTTGGCCCCGAGCGGCAAGTTTTTCCACTTCACCTCGGATTTCGTCTCCTCCCCGGTCCCCGGAGCGGCAACGGACGGCGGCGGCGGACCCGCCTGACCCGGAGGCATTCCCGCACCCGGACAGGATCGCAACGCGTCGGAACATCCACCGAAAAGGCGCCGCCGTTACAACGTGACCTTCAGGTTGATCCATTCGGATTTGTCTGCCCGGCCGAAGGGTTCGACCTTCGCTATGCGTTTGCCCGTCGGTCGATACCCGAAGCGGCGGATGTACCAGTCGATGACCCGCTCGTCATCGGCGTTGGTGTACAGGGTCTTGATTCCCCGGCCGCGCAGAAAGTCCTGGCGCGCCGTCTGCAGGGCGGCGCCGACGGCGTCGCGCCGGTGCTCGGGATCGACGGCAAGGAGCGTCGTCTTGGCCGTGGTGTCGTCGAGGATCCTGTATCCCGCCACCCCGATCACCCGTCCGTCGGCCACGGCGACGAAGCAGTCGCTCAGGGGAAACGCCGGCATCTCACGGCCGCCGATGTGGTGGAAGTTGGCCGTTTCCAGGATCTCCAGAATGCGCTCCCAATCCTCTTTCCCGGGGCGGCGGATTTGAACGGCTTGCTTGCCCATGACGCGGAACGCCCACTGATACCAAGGGTCGCTGATCATGACCCGACGAGCCGGCTTACCAAGGTTTTCGGCTAGGAGCGTGCGCTGTGGCGATGCGGGGCATCGCGAAGCGTGCGCGACGCCGTCCGAAAGCCTTGGTAAGCCGCCGTTGCGGTCGCGTAGGCGGCCCGTCGGAGGGCGTCGAAAAGTTTTGACGATGCGCCGCATCGCCTGCAACTTTCCTCCTGCCCGACGAGCCGCCTACGCGATCTCTATGAGTCATGATCAGCGACCCTTGGTATGAGTGTTTCCGACCATCCTATCCGGGCCCGCGGCCGCGGTTAAGGGATGATCGACGCCCGTCGATGCGCATCGGCGGCCGCCCCCAGGGAACCTTGACAGTGCCGGGGCCGACCCCCCACCCTGCGGCCGCCGGAAACCCGGCGGAACGAGGACGAATGACAGGCATACGGATTCCTTCGACAGGCCACGACGGCATTGCCTGGCCGGCCCTGCCATCGCCCGCGGACGCGGCGCTGCTGGCGTTGATGTACCAGTTCGAACGAAGCGAATGGTGGTCCCCGGAAACCCTGCTCGCGGCGCAGCTCGGCCAGTTGGAGGGTCTTCTGGCCCATGCGGCGCGGACCGTGCCCTTCTACCGCGAGCGGCTGCAGGCGGCCGTCGAGCCCGGGGCGGGCCGGCTGACCCTGAAGACCTGGCGGCAACTGCCGATCCTCGGGCGCCAGGACATCCAGGAAGCCGGCGCGGCGTTGACCAGCAGCGACATCCCACCGGCCCATGGGTCGGCCCGTGACGTCAGCACGTCGGGCTCGACGGGACGGCCGATCACGGTCAAGACCACGGAGATCACCCGACTGTTCAACCGCGCGATCAATTTGCGCTATCACCTGTGGCACGACCGGGATTTTTCCGCCACCACGGCCATCATCCGCATCCCCGACGGGAACGCCGCCAGGGCCGCCGCCGGGAAGGACACCGGCTGGGCGTACGTGTACCCGTCCGGTCCGACCCTGTTCTTCGACGTGACCAAGCCGGTGAGCGAGCAGCTCGCCTGGCTCGAACGGCAGAACCCGGACTACCTGGTGACCTACCCCTCCAACCTGGCGGCGCTGTTGCGGCTGAGCCGGGAGACCGGCGTCAGGCCCGCCGGTCTGCGCGAGGCGATCACCCTGAGCGAGGTGCTGGACCCGGCCGTACGGGCCGCCTGCCGGCGGGTCTGGGACGTCCCGGTGACCGATTCCTATTCGGCCCAGGAGTGCGGCATGATTGCCCTGCAATGCCCCGAACACCCCCATTACCACGTACAGGGCGAGAGCGTGCTGGTCGAGGTCCTCGGGTCCGACGATGCGCCTTGCGGGCCCGGCGAAACCGGCCGGGTGGTGGTCACCAATCTGCACGATTTCGCGACCCCGCTCATCCGCTACGAGATCGGCGACTACGCCGAGGTCGGCGAGGCCTGTTCCTGCGGCCGCGGCTTGGCGGTGCTGAACCGTATCCTGGGCCGGGTACGCAACATGGCCATCCTGCCGTCGGGGGAGACGTTCTGGCCGCGCTTCTATTCGGACGACCTGGCCAAGGTCGCGCCCGTACGGCAGGCGCAGCTGGTCCAACGGAGCGTCCACGACATAGACGTGCGCCTTGTGGTGGCGCGGCCGTTGACCGCGGAAGAGGAAGAACGGCTGAACAGCGTCATCCTCGAATACCTCGGCCATCCCTTCACCTTGGGCTTCACCTACATGGACGAAATTCCCCGCTCGGCGGGCGGCAAGTACGAGGATTTCGTGTCCCTCGTCGAACAGTAGTGAACGTTGCTCAGGCGACCGGCGGGCCCCGGCGCGACGGCAGGAATACCCCTTGCGGGGAATCCGCCGTTTTCATTCTCCGGCAAAGTTGGTATGCACACCCCATGAAAACCATGAAGGCGAGCGGGAGGTTTTGGCCGGCCGGCGCGATAGGGGCGCTGGCCGTGGCGGTGGCGTGGGCGTGGCCGGCGGACGCGGTGCCGGCGGAGGCCCCGGCCCCGCCGAAACTGGACATGCCGGTGCGCTGCACCCCGGGTGAAACGTGCTGGATTACCAAATACGTGGACTGGGATCAGGCCTCGGGCTACCGCGACTACCGGTGCGGCCCAATATCGTCGGACCGCCACCAGGGAACCGACATTGCGATCCGTGACCTGGGGGTCATGCGGAGCGGCGTGGCGGTCGTGGCGGCGGCTCCCGGCGTGGTGGTGAAGAGAAGCGACGGCATGGCGGACGTGGACGTCCTCGAGACCGCCGATCCCAAGAAGCTCAAGGGAAAATGCGGCAACGGCGTGTACCTCCGGCATCGCGGCGGATGGTTGACCATGTACTGCCACATGCGCAACGGCAGCATCGCCGTCAACAAGGGAGACAAGGTCAAGACGGGACAGCACCTCGGGTTCGTCGGCATGTCCGGGTCGGCCCAGTATCCGCACGTTCATTTCCAGGTGATGCACAAAAAGAAACTCATCGACCCCTTCGTCGGGACGGGACCCCGCGAAGACTGCGCCCTTGGCCAGGCGCCCCTGTGGAAACCGGACGTGCTGGCGAAGCTGGCCTACCAACCCACCGCCCTTTACAACGCCGGTTTCGCCGGCACGGCGCCCAAGCCGAAGGCCATGCGCGACGGCCGCTACCAGGACAAGGTGCTGCCGCGCAAGGCGCCGGCCCTGGTGCTCTGGGTGGACATCTTCGGGGTCAAGGCGGGCGACGAACTGTCGCTCAGCATCACCGGCCCGGACGGGAAAAAGATCCTGAAATACAGCAAGACGATCAAGAAGACCCAGGCCCGCCGCTACGCCTACGCCGGGGTGCGCAGAAAGACGCCGTCGTGGCGCGCGGGCGTATACAAGGGGGAAATCCGGCTGGTCCGGGAAAACGGCCCGAATGGGCGGGAGGAGTATTCCACCACCCGCGAAGTGACCCTGCGCTGAAAGGCGTCCGGCGGGCGCGCATGGACACGGGGCACGCGCGTTTCGACTGTGACCGGACCCGGTTCCTTGCTATCGTAGCGCGACCCGTACGGCCCGTCGGCGCCGACCGCAGAGGAGACCCCCAGCCGTGGAGCAGGAAACCAAAGACAACCTGACCAACCGAAACACCTGGATGCGGGTGGTCTACATGATCCTCTTCGCGGTGATCTTCAACATCGTGGAGTTCGTCATCGCCGTGGTCGCCGTCGTCCAGTTCCTGTCCACCCTGTTTACGGGAAAGGTCAACC
>JADFHR010000042.1 GCA_022567015.1 Pseudomonadota bacterium | reverse complement strand
ACGGGCCCGCGCCGGAGACCTCTATCTTCCCGGGAACGGGGCGCTGGCGGCCATGGTGCTGGTGCCCGGCATCACGCCCGAGGGCAAGGACGACCCCCGGCTCGTCGCCTTCGCCGGCACCCTGGCCCGGGCCCGCTTCGAGGTGCTGGTGCCCGACCTGCCCAAACTGCGCCAGCTCAAGGTGAGCCCCGAGGACGCGCGCGCCATCGCCGATGCGTCCGTCTACCTGGACGGGCGCGCGCCAGGCGGGCGGCCCCTGGGCCTGACGGCCATCTCCTACGCGGTGGGGCCGGCGGTGATCGCCCTGTTCGAACCGGGGGCGGCGGAGCGCATCGACTTCGTGCTGGCCATCGGCGGCTATCACGACATCGAGGCCGTGCTCACCTTTTTCACCACCGGCTATTACCGCGAGGCCGGGGCCGCGGCCTGGCGCCGCCGCACCCCCAACGCCTACGGCAAATGGGTGTTCGTGAAGAGCAACGCGGACCGGGTGGGCAACGCCGCCGACCGGGCGCTGCTGGCGGCCATGGCGGAGCGCAAGCTCGACGATCTCGGGGCCGATGTCTCGGACCTGGCCGGCCGTCTCGGGCCCGCCGGTGCCACGGTCCATGCCCTGCTCGCCAACCGGGACCCGGAGCGGGTGCCCGGCCTGCTCGCCCGGTTGCCGCCCGGCATCACCGGGGACATGGCGGCGCTGGACCTCAAGCGGCGGGACCTGGGGTCGCTGAAGGTCCGCTTCGTGCTCGTCCACGGCCGCGACGACCCGATCATTCCGGAAACCGAGAGCGAAAGCCTGGCCGCCGCCCTGCCCCGGGCGGAGTTGTTCCTCGTCGACAGCCTCAACCACGTGGATCCCAAGCCCGTGGGCCTGTCCGACAAGCTGATCCTGCTGCAGGCCATCTACACGCTCTTGCGCCTGCGCGACGCACCACCCGGGCCGTGACTCCCTCACCCTGACGAATCCGGGAATTGGACGGTAAAGGTAAAGAGAACACAGAGTACACAGAGAAGATACAGGGAAGACACAGAGAACACAGAGGAGAAGAATAGATAATTATATAAATATTGTATATTTTTATATTATTTTTCACGTTCCCCGAATTCTTGATTGTAAAATATCAATTTTCTCTGTGAAATATCCCGTGTTCTCTGTGTTCTCTGCGGTTAAAATAAATGATATTCTGCCGTCGACCGCCCCTTTTGCGGCGTTTCTCCGGTGGCGGGGGCGCCTGTCTCGATGGTTATGCGGGACCGGCTAACGCGGCGGCCACAGGCGCGCCATCACCGCGTCGGCGTCGGCCAGCCGGTGGGCGAGGAAGGCGTGGGTGCGCTGCTGGCCCACGGAGTCGTCGCGCAGCCAGAGGAAAACGGTGGCGGCGAACAGCGCCGTGAGGCCGATCTCCTCGATCTGCTTGCGCCGGCCGCCGGCGTCCAGATGGGCGGCGTCGCGGATCCACTGCACCGTGCGCGAAAGCGTCCACACCAGGGCCAGGTTGTGGTGGGGATGGCCGGGATAGAGCTTTTCCCCCAGCATCTCGCCGGTGACGCCGCGGTGGGGCGCCAGGGCGTCCAGCCACGCGGTGATCACCCGGTACAGCCGGTCGGTCGCGGGGAGCCTGGCGAAGCCCTTGCCGTGCTTGGCCAGCATGGCGGCGTCGGCGCGGGCGAACCAGGCGTCGGCGATGGCGTCCTTGTCCCGGTAATGGGCGCGGATGTCGGCCATGGAGACGTTCAGGCGCCGGGCCACCTGGCGCAGCCGCAGCCGCCCCCATCCCATGTCATTGGCGATGTCGAGGGTGGTGTCGAGGATACGCGCCGGCGTGGTTCTCGCCATGGAACCCTCCGCCGCCCATCCTACAGCCATTGGCGGGGCGGATCGAGCCCCTGCCGGCAGGGCGGCGGCAAGCGGGCGGCGGCCCGCCCCCGGTTCACGCCGTGTAGACGTCCCGGTCCCGGTGGTAGGTCTCGGCGAAGGTATCGAGCATGCGCGCCGCCTCGGCGTCGAAGTCGGCGCGCTGCATGAGGGCCCGGGTGACGAAACAGGCGAACGTCACCGCTTCGCCCTTGCCGCGCAGGGCGAAGGCGCCGGCGAGGTCGTCCAGGTATTCGTGGATGAGCTTGCGCGCCATGACGTTGAGCTGGCGTTTGACGAAGCGGTGCTTGTCCCGCCACTTCCGTTGCGCCTGCCTGGTCGCCATGAGGGCCCTCCCGCTCCGGGTGATAGGTCTCCCGCAGGCTATCTACTAGTAGAGAAGGCGCCGGGTCAAGGGGCGCCGGCGGCGGGCCGGGCCGGACGCGCTTCGGATGTCCCTGGGCGGAACGGCGTTCAGTGCGGCGACCGCTCCCGGCGCCGGGCGAAACGGGCGGCGTCGGCGGCATCCAGGCGCACCTTCACGTGGACGAAGTGTTCGTCGTCGGTGCGCTCGACCACGTCGCCGTGGTCATACAGCCAGGCCAGCGCGGCGCCGTCGTCGTGGGCGACGGCGATGTCGAGCAGCCGGGAGGCGCCGGACAGCCGATCGTCGAGAACCGCCAGCAGGACGGGACACCCCTCCCCCGTCAGGGCCGACAGCGGCACCAGGGTGCGGTTGGAGCGCCGCGCCTGATTGGCCAGGATTTCCCTTTCCTCGGGCGCCAACAGGTCGATCTTGTTGAGCACCTCGATCAACGTGCGGTCCACGGCATCGCCCAGGCCCATGTCCCGGAGCACCCCGTGCACGTCGTCTTTCTGCGCCTCGGTGTCGGCGTGGGCGGCATCGCGCACGTGCACGATGATATCGGCCTCGCACACCTCTTCCAGGGTGGCGTGGAAGGCGGTCACCAGCTCGTGGGGCAGATCGGAGATGAAGCCCACCGTGTCGGAAAGGATGACCGTGCGCCCCGACGGCAGATCGGCGGCGCGCATGGTCGGGTCCAGGGTGGCGAACAACTGGTCCCTGGCCGGCACCCGGGCGTCGGTCAGGGTGTTGAACAGGGTGGACTTGCCGGCGTTGGTGTAGCCGACCAGCGCCACCACCGGATTGGCCACCCGCTGGCGGGCCTGGCGGTGGAGTTTGCGGGTCCGCTTGACCGCGGTCAGTTCCTTTGTCAGGCGGGTGATGCGGCGGCCGATCATGCGGCGGTCGGCCTCGATCTGGGTTTCGCCGGGGCCGCCCATGAAGCCGAAGCCGCCCCGTTGACGTTCCAGGTGGGTCCACGACCGCACCAGGCGCGACCGTTGGTAGGTGAGCGCCGCCAGTTCCACCTGCAACCGGCCCTCGCGGGTGCGCGCCCGCTCCCCGAAAATTTCCAGGATCAGGCCGTTGCGGTCGATCACCTTGCAGTTCCACGCCCGTTCCAGGTTGCGCTGCTGCACCGGCGTCAGGGCCGCGTCCACCACCGCGACGTCTATTCTCCGTGTCCCCGTGCCCGTTTCCGCGCCGTCCCCGCGTCCGTTGCCCGGCGTTCCGCCGGCCATGAGGCCGCCCAGCCGGGCCACCGTGCCGGAGCCGAGCAGGGTGGCGGGGCGGCGGCGGGTCACGGGCACCACTTCGGTGTGCACGACGGTGAGATTGATCGCTTGGGCGAGGCCGACGGCCTCTTCCAGGCTCGCCTCGGGCGTACGGGCGCGCCGTCCCCGCGCCTTCAGGTGTGGATGAACGACGAGGCAGTATTCAACGCCGTTCTCGGTGGCGGGTGGTTGTGCCCAGGGGTCGGTAGTGCCGCTCAAGCTATTCCGCGGCCGCTTCCGTCTCTGCGGCACTTTCCTCCTTGTCCGGCTCGAACAATTGAATTGGCACCGAAGGCATTACGGTGGAAATGGCGTGCTTGTATACCAATTGCGTGTGGCCGTCCCGGCGCAGGAGCACCGAGAAGTTGTCGAACCAGGTGACGATCCCCTGCAACTTGACGCCGTTGACGAGGAAGATCGTGACCGGAGTCTTGTTCTTCCTGATGTAGTTCAGGAAGACGTCTTGAACGTTTTGCGATTTTTCGGAGGACATGAATGTTCCCCCCCTTTATTTGGGCCTTTTTTGGATGGCCCGTGTGGGTTCCCCTGTTGTCGGTGCATGTGCTCGTCCCATGCGTCCCGCCCGGACCGCCGGCGCGGGATTCTGCCGGCAACGACACAGCTTACAACCTCCGGACATGGTTGGAAAGCGCTAGGCATTCGGGGAAATGCCAGGCCGGAGGGTGGGCGTGGAATTCGCCGGGTTGGGGAGCGCTGTCGCGCACCAGCACGGGTACGCAGCCGGCGTTGACCGCGCACTCCAGGTCGATGCCCGCGTCGCCGACGAACCACACCTGGTTGCCGGGGCGCACGCCGCTGCCGGCCAGGGCCATTTCCACGGGCGCCGGGGCGGGTTTATCCCGCTCGGCGTCTAAGGCGCCGACGATGCGGCCGAAATAGGCGTCCCAGCCCAGGTGCGCCGCCTCCGAGCGCAGGTATTCCCCCTTCTTGTTGCTGACGACGCCGAGATAGACGCCGGCCTCGTTGAGCTCCGCCAGCATCCGTTCCGCTCCGGGAAGCGGCCTCAGGCTTTTCAGGTGGATGGCGCCGAAGCGTTGGTAGAACACCTTGCCGGCCTCTTCCCAGCGGTCGCCGAAGAGGTCGGGAAAGCTGTTGCGCATGGATTCGGCGACGCGCCGGCGGGTCTCGTCCAGGGTCCAGGGCTTCAGGCCGAAGGCGACCAGGGTGGCCGCGAGCGCCTCGTGGATAACCGGCCACGAATCGACCAGGGTGTTGTCCCAGTCGAACAGGATGGCTTTCGGCCGCCCGCCGGCCGCGGCGGCGTCCGCACCGGCGGTCACGGGCTTTCCTCCTGGGTCTTCATGTGGGCGGCATAGAAGGCCGCCAGCTTGCCGGTCAGGGGTCCGGCGCGGCCGTCACCGATCGCCTGGCCGTCGATGTGCAGTACCGGCTTGACCAGGACCGTCGTGCCGGTGAGGAAGGCTTCGCGCGCCGCTTTTGCCTCGTCGACGGTAAAAGGGCGCTCGACAAACCCGATCCCCTCCCCGCGCGCCAGCTCCAGGATGGCGCGGCGGGTGATGCCGCTGAGGATGGCGCGACCGGCATGGCGGGTCACCAACTCGCCCTCGGCGGTGACGATCCAGGCGTTGGACAAGGTGCCTTCCGTGACGTGGCCTTCGCCGTCCACCATCCATGCCTCATAGGCCCCGGCATCCTGCGCCTGCTGCTTTCCCAATACGTTAGGAAGAAGAGATATTGATTTGATATCACGACGTTCCCAGCGAATGTCCGGGATGGTGATCACATCCACCCCGGTCTCCGCCGCGGCGTCGAAGGGGGGTAAACGGCGGGCCGTGACGACGAGGGCGCTGTCGGCGGCTTCGGGGAAGACGTGGTTGCGCGGCGCGACGCCGCGGGTGACCTGCAGGTAGATCATGCCGTCATGGCGGAGGCGGTTGCGGCGGACGACCTCGCCGATCACCACCCGCAGGGCGCGGCGCGCCATGGGCGGCGCGATACGAAGCTCGCCCAGGGAGCGCTCGAGGCGGTCAAGGTGGCCGTGTTCGTCGACCAGACGGCCCCGGTGCACCGCGATGACCTCGTAAACGCCGTCGGCGAACTGGTACCCCCGGTCCTCCACGTGCACGGCGGCTTCGCCGTGGGGCACATATCGGCCGTTGACGTACGCAATGCGCGTCATCCCTTCCTCCGCTGTCCCGGGAACATCGGCCTGGCCGGCGTGGCGGTCGTCATCCGCGGCTTTCGGCGGCGCGCCCCGCACGCCCGAAATACCACCCGACGCAGGCCTCCGCCAGGGCCTGGGTGGCGTCCACGATGGGCGGCAGCGACGACGACGAAACACCGTTGAAGACGATGGGGATCTCGGTGCAGCCGAGAACGATCGCCCGCACCCCTTGGGTGCCGAGTTTGGCCGCCGCCGTTTCCAGGAGGGCCCTGGCGTCCTCCATCTCCCCCGCCTTCACCAGCGCGATTCCGCGCATGACCAGATCTTCCATGTCGCGCGCCCCGAGAACGACACAATCGTACCCGTGCCGGTCCAGCCGCGCCTGATAGATGCCGGCGGCGATGGTGCCCGTGGTCGCCAGGAGGCCGACCGCACCCTGGCCGACACCGCCGCGCTCCATGGCGGCGCACGCGGCGTCGACGATGTGGAGCACCGGACACCGGCTTTCCCGCGCCAGTTCGTCGTACCAGTGGTGCGCGGTATTGCACGGGATGGCGATGCATTCCGCGCCCGCCTGCGCCAGGGTGCGGATGCCGCGCAGCATGGCCGGCAACGGCGAGGCCGCGCCCTCGAGAATGCACGCGGAACGCCCGGGGACCTGGGGCACCGAATAGACGATGAGGGGCAGGTGCTCTTCGTCCCGGCGGGCCGGAGTCAGATCGATGACCTTGCGCATGAAGTCGACGGTGGCGAGCGGTCCCATGCCGCCCAGGACTCCGATCGTGCCGCTCATATCTCTCCTTCTCTCCGCCCCGGCGTGTCCGCTCCCCGAACCCGCCCCTGTCCCGGCTAAAAGTATTCCAGTTGCACGGAGAACAACGTCTCCACCTTGCGAATGGCGTCCTCGGCGGCGAACAGCACGACGCGGTCCCGGGCCCGGACCACCGTGTCGCCGCGCGGGCTGATCATCTTGCCGTCGCGCACGATGGCGCCGAGCAGGACGCCGTCGGGGAGGTTCACTTCCCGCAGCGGCGTGCCGACCAGGGGCGAGGTCTCCAGGGCCTCCGCCTCGATCAGTTCGCCGAAGCCTTCCCTGAGGGTGTGAACCGAATGGATCCGGCCGCGGCGAACGTGTTGAAGGATGGTGGAAACCGTGATGTTGCGGGGACTGACCACGACGTCGATGCCGAGGGTGTTGATCAACGGCTCATACGTCGACTTGTTGATCAGCGTGATCAGGCGCCGGCAGCCATAGCGCCGGGCGAGCAGGGACGCCAGGATGTTGGTCTCGTCGTCGTTGGTCACCGCCACCACCGTTTCGGTGGCCGCCACGTTCGCCTCCGCCAGAATTTCCGGGTCCAGCACGTCGCCGTGGATCACCACCGTGCTTTTCAGCTGGCCGGCCACGAATTCCGCCCGCTCCGCGTTCGCCTCGATGACCTTGGCGTTGACCCAGGGGTGGTCGTTCTCGATTTCCTGGGCCAGGAAAAGGCCGATGTTGCCGCCGCCGAAGATCAACAGCCGCCGCGCCGCCGTCTCCTCGTGGCCGAAGGCGCTCATGGCGCGCGCCACCTGATCGCTGTCGACGACGAAATAGACCTCGTCGCCGGGCAACATCTGGTCGTCCCCCGTGGGCACGATGGGACGGTCTTCGCGCATGAGCCCGACGATGACGATATTGAGGTCGGGGAACAGCTGGGTGAGTTGCCTGAGCGGCGTATTGACCAGGGGACAGGTATCCTCGCACCGCACGCCCAGCAGCTTCACCTTGTCGTCGGCCAGGGAAATCATCTCGAACGCCCCGGGCACCTCGAGGCGCCGCGTCACCGCGCGGGCCACTTCGATCTCGGGCGAGATGATGATGTCGATGGGCATGTTGTCGCGGGAAAACAAATTCGCCCAGACGGGGTCCAGGTAGCTCTGGTGACGCACGCGGGCGATCTTGGTCGGCACGTCGAAAATCGAATGGGCCACCTGACAGGCCATCATGTTGACCTCGTCGGCATAGGTCACCGCGATGATCATGTCCGCGTCCGCCGCGCCCGATTGTTCCAGGATGTCGGGGTGCGAGGCATGGCCGATGACCCCTTGCACGTCGAGGGTGTCGGTGACCTTGTGGATCAGCTCCGGAGACTGGTCGATGACCGTGACGTCGTTTTTTTCCAGGGCCAGATGCCGGGCAATGTTGAAGCCCACTTGTCCGGCGCCGCAGACGATTACCTTCATGGTCTTGAAACCTTTGCCGTCACGCCCGCGCCGGGAAGATCGGCGGGGTCTTCAGAATCCGCCAGCCCGGGGGCTAGTGTCCTGTCGGGGACCGGACACTAGCGCGATTTCCCGTCGCTTTGGACGCCCAGAAACTTGAGTTTGCGATGGAGGGCCGATCGTTCCATCCCGACGAAGGCCGCCGTGCGCGAGACATTGCCGCCAAAGCGCATCACCTGGGCCTGCAGGTAATCCCGCTCGAAGATCTCCCGGGCCTCGCGCAGGGGCAGGCCCATGATCTCGCTGCCTTTCTCCCAGTCCCCGGTGGCCGGCGGGCCGGTTCCGATTCCGGCGGGCAGCATGTCGGCGCCGATGGGGTCCCCTGGATCGCCCGGAGCCATGATCAGCAGCCGTTCGATGACGTTGCGCAGTTCCCTGACGTTGCCGGGCCAGTCGTATGCCTGCATGGCGGCAATGGCATCCTCGCCGATGCTCCTGACGGGCTGCCCCGCCGATTCGGCGGCCCGTTCCATGAAGAAGCGGGCGAGCAGCGGGATGTCATCGCGCCGGTCACGCAACGGCGGCACCTGAATGGGCACCACGTTGAGCCGGTAGTACAGGTCTTCGCGGAAGCGGCCGTCGCTCACCTCCAGGGCAAGATCGCGGGTGGCGGCAGCCACGACGCGCACGTTCACCTCGACCTGGGTGCCGCCCCCGACCCGCTCGAAGATCTGTTCCTGAAGGACACGGACGATCTTGCCCTGGGTCTGCATGGGCATGTCCGACACCTGGTCGAGGAAAAGGGTTCCGTTGTGAGCCCGTTCGAACGTCCCCACCTTGCGCGGGCCGCCGCCGCCGCCGACCGGGCTCTCGGTGCCGAACAGTTCCACTTCCATCCGCTCGGGCTGCATGGTGGCGCAGTTGAGCACCACGAACGGGCCGTCGGCGCGGCGCGAGCGCGCGTGCACCATGCGCGCGACCACCTCCTTTCCCGATCCCGCGAGCCCGGTGATGAGAACGCGGCTGTTGGTGGGCGCGACGCGTTCGATGGCTTGGCGCACATGGTTGATGGCCGAGGAACGGCCGATCAGTTCGCTGTCCGGGCCGGCGCGCAGCCTCAACTCCTCGATCTCGCGCCTCAGGCCTGCCGCCTCGATGGCGCGTTCGACGACCAGCACCAGGCGGTCCACCTTGAACGGTTTTTCGATGAAGTCATAGGCGCCGAGCTTGATCGCCGTCACCGCGGTTTCCACGGTGCCGTGGCCGCTCATCATCACCACCGGGACGCCGGAGTGGTCTTTCTTGATGGCTTCCAGGATACCCAGGCCGTCCAGTTCGCTGCCCTGCAACCAGATATCCAGGAGAACCAGGCTCGGGCGACGGGCCTCGATGCCGGCGAGCGCGGCGGTGCTGTCCGCGGCCGCGCGGGCTTCGTAGCCCTCGTCCTCGAGGATGCCCGAGGTCAGCACCCGGATATCGGCTTCGTCGTCGACGATGAGGATGTCATGAGCCATGGGCAAGGATGTCCGTCGCGACCTTCATGGGATCGGCGTCTTTTCCGGCCGGGGATTCATCTTCCCCGCCCTCTTCCGCGCCGGCCGTGTCGCCCACCGGGTGGAAGATCAGGGAAATCCGGGCGCCGCCCCCCTGCCGGTCCTCAAGTACCAGATCACCGTTGTGATCTTCCATGATTTTCTTGACGATGGCCAAGCCCAGGCCCGTGCCCTTGGTGCGCGCCGTGACATAGGGCTCGATAAGGCGGTCCCGGTGTTCCTCGGGCAGGCCCTTGCCGTTGTCCTCGATCGCGATGGTGATCCGCGTGCCGTCGTCCGCGGTTTCCTTTATCAACATGAACCGGATGTGGCCCCTGGGCAGGGTTTCCCCGTCGGCCGCTTGCCGGTCCGTGATCGATTCGGCGGCGTTTTTCATCAGGTTGGTCAGCGCCTGCGCCACCTGCCGGCTGTCGCACCTGAGATGCACGCCCTCGTCCGGGACCTCGACCGTGAATTCGATCTCGGGATGCCGGTTGCGCTCCAGGAAAACGGCCTGTTGGCAGATTTTCGAAAGGTTGTCCGGTTTCATCGTCGGTTGCGGCATGCGGGCGAAGGACGAAAACTCGTCGACCATGCGGCCCATGTCCTCGACCTGGCGCACGATGGTGTCCGTGCACACCGAGAAGGTCTCCGGGTCGCTCTTGATCTCTTTCAGGTACTTGCGTTTCAGGCGCTCCGCCGAAAGCTGGATGGGGGTCAGGGGGTTCTTGATTTCGTGGGCGATGCGCCGCGCGACGTCGGCCCAGGCCGCCGTTCGCTGGGCGGATATGAGCTCCGTGACATCGTCGAAGGTGACCACGTAGCCGATGATGTCGCCGCCAAGGCGTTCGGCCGCCATGCGCGCGACAAAGGTGTGGAACCGTCCCTCGCGGACCAGCTTGATCTCCGTCTGTTGCATGCGGTCCGGGCGCTCCATGACCCCCTTGAGAAGGTCCGCCATCTCGGGGACCGCCTCGCCCAGGGTCTTACCGACGGACTTCTCCAGGTCGATGGCCAGGAGCTCCGAGGCCGAACGGTTGGTCAGATTGATGCGCCCGTTGATGTCCAGACCGATAACGCCGGCGGATACACCGGCGAGCACGGTTTCCATGAACCGGCGCCTTTCGTCCAGTTGACGGTTGGCCTCCATCAAGCCCGTCTGCTGGCTTTCCAGCTGGCCGGTCATGCGATTAAAGGCACGGCTCAAGGTGCCCAGTTCGTCGGCGCGGGTGGAGTCCTCGACGCGCACGCCCAGGTCCCCTTTGCGCACCCGTTCGGCGGCCGAGATCAAGTTGCTGATGGGCCGCGCGAGCTGGGTCGCCTGCGCCATGCCGACCCAGACGGCGGCCAGCAACAGCAGCACCACCACCAGCACGAAGATGATCGCGAAGATGATCTGAATGTCATCGAGGCGCTTTTCCAGGCGTTTGTATTGGCTGGTCGCCTTTTCGACGTTTTCGACGTAGTTGAGGACGCGCGGGTCGACGAACCGCCCGACCAGCAGGTAGGCGTCGACGAACCGGTCGAGCCGGATCACCGCGCGCACGCGGTCCTCCTGGCCCGGGGTAAGGACGACGATTTCGCCCCGGTCGGCCAATTCCATGGCCTCCGGAGGGGCCAGTTCGAATTCCAAGGAAAGGCTGAGCTCGGACCGGGCAAGAACCCGGCCGCCGCTGTCCACCACCAGGGCCTCGGGCAAAGAGCGCAGCGCCGCCTGCGCCGAGAGAACCTGGCTGAAGCGTCGCCCATCACCCATCAGCGTCGGCGCGTCGCGGTTCAGGTCGTTGGCCATGGCGAAGGCGTCGGCGCGAATACTTTGGCGGTGTTCATGAAGGTAGGCTTGGGCCACCTTCTGGGACTGGTCGAGCGCCGTGCGCACCCGTTGGTCGAACCAGGATTCGATGCCCAGGTTGAGGAACACCCCCGAGAACACGGCGACCAGGATTGCCGGGGTCACCGTCGCCAGACTGAAAAGCATCACCAGCCGGACGTGCAGGCCCGATCCCGCCAGCCCCCGGCGCCGCTCCGCCCATACGGCGGCGAGCCGCCATGCCACCACCACCCCCAGCATGAGCAGCAGGAGAACGTCCAGGGAAAGAAAAATGAGAACGGTGCGGGGATCGGGGGGGCCGCTCGACCACACCTCGGTCATCGCGGCCACCGTCGCCACCCCCGACGCCACGGCCGCCGCCGCCAGGCAAAAGGCCAGCTTGCGGCCCAGGCCGGCGCGCGTCGACCACAGGCGGACGCGCGCAATGGGCGGACCGGACATTGGCGCCAGGGCCGTCATTTCCCCCCCCGCACCACGGGAATGTTCAGTTCGCGGATCTTCTTGCGCAGGGTGTTCCGGTTGAGGCCCAGCACATCGGCCGCCTTGATCTGGTTGCCGCGCGTCGCCTGCAGGGTCAGGGTCAGCAACGGACGTTCGACCTCCTTCAGGATGCGCTCGTAGAGGCCGGTCGAGGGAAGGTCGTCGCCGTGGGCGGAGAAATAGGCCCGCAGGTGGTGTTCCATGGAGCGCGCGAGGCCCTCGCCCTCGGGCTCGGCGGTCGCGGGGGGGATGTCGGCCAGTTCCGCTTCGATCACCTCGACGCCGATGACTTCCTCGGAATAGAGGGCGGCCAGGCGCCGCACAAGGTTTTCCAACTCCCGCACGTTGCCCGGCCAGCGGTAGCTCTTCATCCGCTCCATGGCGGCGTTGTCGATGATTTTCCAGGGCAGGTTTTCGGCCGCCGCCCGGGTCAGGAAATGACGGACCAGCTCGGGAATGTCCTCGGTGTGCTCGCGCAGCGGCGGCATCCGGAGGGGGACGACGTCGAGCCGGTAATACAGGTCCTCGCGGAACAGGCCCTGGCGGATCAACTGCTTGAGGTCGTGGTGGGTGGCGGCGATGATCCGCACGTCCGCCCGCATGGGGGTACGGCCGCCGACGGTCGTGTACTCGCCTTCCTGGAGGACGCGCAGCAGCCGGGTCTGGGCTTCCGGCGGCATGTCCCCGATCTCGTCGAGGAACAGGGTGCCGCCCCGGGCCTGTTCGAAACGTCCGACGGTGCGCGCGATGGCGCCGGTAAAGGCGCCCTTTTCGTGGCCGAACAGTTCGCTCTCGATGAGCTCCCGGGGGATGGCCGCCATGTTGATGGCGACGAAGGGGCCGTCGCGCCGCTTGCCGTAGTCATGAAGGGCGCGGGCCGCCAGTTCCTTGCCGGTGCCCGATTCGCCGCTGATCATGACCGTCAGATCCGTCGGCATGACCCGGGCGAGGATGCGGTAGATGTCCTGCATGGCCGGGGAGCGCCCGATCAGCGGCAGCTGCTCCTCGGCCGCCTCTTGCCCTGGTTCCTCCGGCCGCTCACCGGCGGCCTTCTTGGGATCTTCGAGGGCGCGCCGCACCACACGGATCAGTTCGTTGAGGTCGAAGGGCTTGGGCAGGTATTCGAAGGCGCCGCGCTCGGTCGCCTTGACCGCCGTCAGCAGGGTATTCTGGGCGCTCATGACGACGACGCGCAACGCCGGGCGGATCTTGCGGATGCGCGGTATCAGATCGAGTCCGTTTTCGTCGGGCATCACCACGTCGGTGATGACCAGATCCCCTTCCCCGTCGCTGACCCACTGCCACAGGGTGGCCGCGTTGCCGGTCGTGCGCACGTTGAAGCCGGCGCGGCCCAGGGCCCGGTTGAGCACGGTGCGGATGGCGCCGTCGTCGTCGGCGATGAGAATGGTCGGCGCCGCCATCACCCGGTCCCCGTTTGCGTGACCATGGGCAGCATGACCCGGAACACCGTGCGCCGAGGCTGGCTGGTGAACTCGATGACCCCGCCGTGATCGCCGATGATCTTGGCCACCAGGGCCAGCCCCAGGCCGCTGCCCTTGGGCTTGGAGGTGACGAAGGGGTCGAAGAGGTGCTCCCGGATGTCTTCGGGAACGCCTTCCCCGTTGTCCTGAATGCTGACCTGGAGGGGCAGGTGAACGCGGCTGCCGCTGCCGGCCACGACGAAACGCACCCCGTGTTTATACGCCGTGCCGAGGACGATCTCCCCGCCCTTTTCCGGCGCCGCTTCGGCCGCGTTCTTGACCAGGTTGAGGAACACCTGCACCAACTGGTCCTGGTTGCCGAACACCGGCGGCAGGGAGGGGTCGTAGTCCTCGACGAATTGCACGTGGCGGCCGAACCCGTTCTGGGCCAGGCGGCGGGCGCGGTCGAGTATCTGGTGGATGTTGACCGCTTCGCGTTGCAACGGGCCGCTGTCGGAGAACACGTCCATGCGATCGACCAGGCCGCAGATACGGTCCGCCTCGTCGCGGATGAGGCGGGTCAGCGCCTTGTCCTGGGGCTGGGCGGTCTCCTCCAGCAGTTGGGCGGCGCCGCGAATCCCCGACAAGGGGTTCTTGACCTCATGGGCCAGCATGGCGGCCATGGCGGTGACCGAGCGGGCGGCACCGCGATGGGTGAGCTGGCGGTCGATCTTGTCGGCGATGGAGCGTTCCTGCAGGGCCACCACCACCCATTCCGGCCTCTCCGCCACCGGCGTCGCCTGGATGTTGACGAAATGCCGGCCGATGCGCGGCGACTCCAGGAGCACGCCGTACTCGGAGACGGCGTTGCCGTCGCCGCGCACCTGGTCGACGAGGGCGAACAGCGGACTGTCCGCGGGCAGCATATTGTCCAGCCGCTGACCCCTCAGGTGCTGGGCGCTGCCGCGGAAGAACTGTTCGGCGGCGCTGTTGAGGTGGACGATGGCGCCGTCCGGGTCGACCACGACGACGGCCGCGGCCAGGGCGTTGAGCACCAGTTCCATGTCCACTTCCGCGGGCTGCGGCGGTTGCTCGAAGGCGACCACGGGCTTCTCCATTACGCCGCCATCGCCTCCATGACCCCGGCGTAGAATCGCCGCACCAGCCAGCGCACCCGCTCGGTATCGGCGGTGCGCATGACCTGGGCGCGGAACTCGGCCGAGCCGGGCAGGCCCTTGCTGTACCAGCCGATGTGCTTGCGGGCGATGCGCACGCCGCGCTCCGCTCCGTAGTGAACGAGCATGTCGTCGAAATGCCCGAGCACGGTCGCCTGCTGCTCCTCCATGGGCGGGTCGGGCAGGCGCTGGCCGGTGCGCAGGAAATGGATCACCTGTTCGAGGAACCAGGGCCGGCCGTAGGTGCCGCGCCCGATCATCACCCCGTCGGCTCCGGATTCGGCGAGCAGCCGCCGGGCGTCGTCCACGGTCGTCACGTCGCCGTTGCCGATCACCGGGATGGTGACCGCCTCCTTCACCTTGCGGATGAACGACCAGTCCGAGCGGCCCTTGTAGAACTGACACCGGGTGCGGCCGTGGACGGAAATCATCTTGACGCCGCAATCCTGGGCGATGCGGGCCAGCCTGGGCGCGTTGCGGGAGCTGTCGTCCCAGCCGGTGCGCATCTTCAGGGTCACGGGCAGGGTGACCGCGTTGACCGCCGCCTCCAGGATGCGCGCCGCCTTGTCCTCGTCGCGCATCAACGCCGAGCCGGCCTGCTGGCCGCTGGTGACCTTTTTCACCGGACAGCCCATGTTGATGTCGATGATGGCGGCGCCCCGATCCTCGTTCAGCTTCGCCGCTTCCGCCACCAGCGCCGGTTCGCAGCCGGCCAGCTGCACCGCCATGGGGTATTCCTCGGCGCAGTTGGTGGCCATCTTCATGGTCTTGCGGTTGGCCCGGATCATCGCCTGGCTGGCGATCATCTCGGAGATGACGAGGCCCGTTCCCCACCGTTTGACCAGGCGCCGGAACGGCATGTCGCTGACTCCCGACATGGGCGCCAGCACGACCGGATCCTCCAGGCAGACGGTATCGATCTGGATAGGCATTGTTCTCAGGTTTCGCATTGTTGTTGGTTGCCTATTTAATAGGCAAATCGGCCTCAGGTACAATGAAATTGCCCCACCCAAGGCGGTTGCGGCGGGGCCGCCCGGCCCTCGGGGTCAGGCCATCAGCACGTCGGTGACGAATTTGACGCCGGGATAGCCAAGGGTCAGCAACAGGTAGGCCAACAGCACGAACCGCGCCGCCATGCGCCCGCGCACGCCGCTTCGGAAATGGGCCACCAGGAGCCCTCCGATGACGGCGAAGGCGGTGACGGTGAGGATCGTCTTGTGATCGAATTCGAGCACGGCGCCGGTTTCCTCGTACTGGGTCGCCATGCCCGTGGCCAGGCCGAGGGCGAGGACGATCGCGCCGAGCACCAAAAGGCGCACCATCAGGGATTCACAGTCGGCCACCGAAGGCAGCAGCCGGGTCAGCGCCGTGGGCCGTTTGGCCTTCAGCGAGCGTTCCTGCAGGAAGGCGGCCAGGGCCGCCACGGCGGCGATGGTGACCAACCCATAGGTCGCCACGGAAACCACGATGTGGACCTCTATCCAGCCCGCCGGCGCGGCCGCGCCAAGGGGCTTTTCCGGGGCGTGCTGCCAGATCGTCGCCAGGATTCCGATGCCCAGCATGTAGGGCGCCATCAACGGCGTCAGGCGCCACGCCTGGCGGTGCACCGCCACGACGACGGCGAACAGGGCCATGCTGGCGGCCACGGTGACCCAGAGCGTGGTCGACAGGCCCGTGCGCCAGGCGCCGGACATCTGCGCCACCACCCACGCCAGGGGCCCCGCCACCGCCACCGCCAGAACCATCCAATAGACGGCGTCGGGGCCTGAGTCCCGGCGCAGGGCGACCAGGGTCGACGGCACCAGGGCCGCCACGGCCGAGAGGCTGAACATCATGTCTTCGGTCATCGGCGAGGGCGCAGCCGCATTTGCCTTCGGGTTCCACCGGCCGTCATCGCCGCCGGTGGCCCGGAAGCGCACAATCGCGCCTGATGTTCCTCTTGGCAAGACCCCTTGGTCAAATCTAGTACCCTCCATCATAAAAGGATGGTACGTGTGATCGTCTTTTCGCGTCTTTTGGGCAGGAAGCGTCGCGCCGGCGATGCGGGGCATCGTCAAGCGGCGCTGACGCCCCCAAAAGGCGCGAAAAGCGACCCTTCGGGCGGCCATGGGTGGTCATCGGACGTCGTCGCGCGGCTCTCGTGATGGGCCCCATCACGTGGAGGCGCGCTCCTCGCCGAATGACCACCCATGGCCGTCACACGTGTCATCCTTTTATGATGGAGGGTACGTGTACCCTCCATCATAATAGAGGATACCGGCCGGTGGGCCGGAATTGGCTGTGCATGATGAGTACGGAATCGCTATGAGCGGGTGCGTGGCCCTGGTCCTCGCCGCCGGACGGGGGCAGCGCC
>JADFHR010000041.1 GCA_022567015.1 Pseudomonadota bacterium | reverse complement strand
CCCATGCCCATGAAGTGGTCGGCGAAAATGACGGTCTCCTTCTGCCCGCAGTGGCGATAGACCATGTCGATGACGTTGGTCACCTCCTTCTTGGTCAGAAGGCAGTTGATCAGATCGAACGGAACGTTGGAATTGCGCGGCAGAATCTCCGAAAGCAACATACGCCCGGGCGTGGTTTTCACGCGGACGGTGAGGGGTTTGCCCTCTTCGTCCACGGTGCGGTAGCGCGCCTCGACCTTGGCGTGCAAGGAGACCGCCCCGGCTTGCAGGGCCTGCTCGATCTCGCCCACATCGGTAAAGACCATGCCCTCGCCGGGCTCGCCGTCTTGCTCCAAGGTCAGGTAATAGAGACCGAGAACGATGTCTTGGGAGGGCACGATGATGGGCTTGCCGTTGGCCGGGCTGAGGATGTTGTTGGTGGACATCATCAGCACCCGCGTCTCCAGCTGGGCCTCGAGGGACAGGGGCACGTGCACGGCCATCTGGTCGCCGTCGAAGTCGGCGTTGAAGGCGGCGCAGACCAGGGGGTGCAGCTGGATCGCCTTGCCCTCGATGAGGATCGGCTCGAAGGCCTGAATCCCCAGGCGGTGCAAGGTCGGCGCCCGGTTGAGCATCACCGGGTGCTCGCGGATGACCTCTTCCAGGATGTCCCAGACCTCGGGCCGTTCCTTTTCCAACATGCGCTTGGCCGCCTTGATCGTGGTGGCCATGCCGTAGAGCTCCAGCTTGGAGTAGATAAACGGCTTGAACAGCTCCAGCGCCATCTTCTTGGGCAGGCCGCATTGGTGGAGCTTGAGTTCCGGTCCCACCACGATGACCGAGCGGCCGGAGTAGTCCACCCGCTTGCCCAGGAGGTTCTGGCGGAAGCGGCCCTGTTTGCCCTTGAGCATGTCGGAGAGCGATTTCAACGGCCGCTTGTTGGCGCCGGTGATGGCGCGGCCGCGGCGGCCATTGTCAAACAGGGCGTCCACCGATTCCTGGAGCATGCGTTTCTCGTTGCGCACGATGATCTCGGGCGCATGCAACTCGATCAGCCTTTTCAGCCGGTTGTTGCGGTTGATGACACGCCGGTACAGGTCGTTCAGGTCCGACGTGGCGAAGCGGCCGCCGTCGAGCGGCACCAAGGGGCGCAGTTCCGGCGGGATGACCGGAACGACTTCGAGGATCATCCATTCGGGCCGGGCGCCCGAATGGACGAAGGCCTCGATCAGCTTGAACCTTTTGACCAGCTTCTTGCGCTTGGCCTCGGAATTGGTTTCCTTGAGCTCCGTGCGCAGGTTTTCGCATTCCTCCTCGAGGTCGATGTCCTCGAGCATTTTGCGGATGGCCTCGGCGCCTATGCCGACCGAAAACGCGTCTTCCCCGAACTCGTCGACCGCCTTCTGATACTGGTCCTCGTGCAGCAGTTCGTGCAATTTCAGCGGCGTCAGCCCCGGTTCGATGACCACGTAGTTCTCGAAATAGAGGACCCGCTCCAGGTCCTTGAGCGTCATGTCCACCAACAGGCCGATGCGGGAGGGCAGCGATTTCATGAACCAGATGTGCGCCACCGGCGAGGCCAGTTCGATGTGCCCCATGCGTTCGCGCCGGACCGTTTGCAGGGTCACTTCCACGCCGCATTTCTCGCACGTGATGCCCTTGTACTTCATGCGCTTGTATTTGCCGCACAGGCACTCGTAGTCCTTCGTCGGACCGAAGATGCGGGCGCAGAACAGGCCGTCGCGCTCGGGCTTGAATGTCCGGTAGTTGATGGTCTCGGGTTTCTTGATCTCGCCGAAGGACCAGGACCGGATTCGTTCGGGACTGGCGATGGAGATCTGAATCTGGTCAAAGCGCTGGGTGCCGCTGGCCGCTCCGAAAACCTTCATCAACTCGTTCATAGATTACTCTCCTCGACCGCCGAAAACCGCTCGGTCGTCCGGTTAGTTCAGCTCAACGTTCAGGCCAAGGGAATGCAGTTCCTTGACCAGCACGTTGAAAGATTCGGGGACCCCCGCTTCGAAGGTGGCGTCGCCGCGCACGATCGCCTCGTATACCTTGGCGCGGCCGGAGACGTCGTCGGATTTGACCGTCAGCATCTCCTGCAGGGTATAGGCGGCGCCGTACGCCTCCAGGGCCCACACCTCCATCTCGCCAAAGCGTTGGCCGCCGAACTGGGCCTTGCCGCCCAGGGGCTGCTGGGTCACCAGGCTGTAGGGACCGATGGAGCGGGCGTGGATCTTGTCATCCACCAGGTGATGGAGTTTGAGCATGTAGATGTAGCCCACCGTGACCTGGCGGTGGAACACCTCGCCCGAACGGCCGTCGATCAGGGTGACCTGGCCCGACGCGTCGAAGCCGGCCTGTTCCAGCATCTCCACGATGTCGCCCTCGTGGGCGCCGTCGAAGACCGGCGTGGCGATGGGGATGCCGTTACGGATATTGCCGGCCAGCTCCAGGAGCTCCGCATCGCCCAGGGGCTGGATGCTCTCCTTGTACGTCTTGTTGCCGTATATGGCCTTGAGTTCACTCTTCAGCTTTTTGATGTCGTCGCCGGCGCACACGGCGTCCAGAATATCACCCACCTGACGCCCAAGGCCGCTGCAGGCCCAGCCCAGGTGCGTCTCCAGGATCTGCCCCACGTTCATCCGCGAGGGCACGCCCAAGGGGTTGAGCACGACGTCGACGGGGGTGCCGTCCTCCAGGTAGGGCATGTCCTCCATGGGCACGATCTTCGAAATCACGCCCTTGTTGCCGTGGCGGCCGGCCATCTTGTCGCCGGGCTGGAGCTTGCGCTTCACCGCCACGAAGACCTTCACCATCTTCATCACGCCCGGGGACAGGTCGTCGCCGCGCTGCAGCTTATCGACCTTGTTTTCGAACCTGTCCTGCAGCTTGGCGATGCTTTCCTCGAACTGGTGCTTCAGGGCCTCCAGATCTTTCATCACCCTGTCGTTGGTGACCACGATCTGGGAGCACTGCCCCGGCGTGAAGCGGGCCAACAGGTCCTCGGTGATCTTGAGGCCGGCCTCCAGCCCCTTGGGGCCGCCGACCGTCTTGCGGTTCATGAGAAGGGCTTTCAGACGGGTGTGGAAGCTGCGCTCCAGAATCGCACGCTCATCGTCCCGGTCCTTGGCCAGGCGCTCGATCTCGGACCGCTCGATGGCCAGCGCGCGCTCGTCCTTGTCGACGCCGCGGCGCGAAAACACGCGCACCTCGACCACCGTGCCCGAAACGCCCGGCGGCAACCTCAAAGACGTATCGCGCACGTCCGAGGCCTTCTCCCCGAAGATGGCGCGCAACAGCTTCTCCTCGGGAGTCATCGGGGATTCACCCTTCGGCGTCACCTTGCCGACCAGGATGTCGCTCGGCTTTACCTCGGCCCCGATGTAGACGATACCCGCCTCGTCCAGGTTCTTGAGCGCCTCCTCGCCGACGTTGGGGATATCGCGGGTGATGTCCTCCTGGCCGAGCTTGGTGTCGCGGGCCATCACCTCGAACTCCTCGATGTGGATGGAGGTGAAGACGTCGTCGCGGACAATGCGCTCGGAGATCAGGATGGAGTCCTCGAAGTTGTAGCCCTGCCAGGGCATGAACGCCACCAACACGTTGCGCCCCAGGGCCAGCTCGCCGAGGTCCGTGGCCGGCCCGTCGGCGATGGTGTCCTCGGCCTCCACCCGGTCGCCCACCTTGACCAGCGGCCGCTGGTGAAGGTAGGTGTTCTGGTTCGAGCGCTGGAACTTCAAAAGGTTGTAAATGTCGACCCCGGTCGCCGAGTGGGACGTCTCCTCGGTGGCGCGGATGACGATGCGCGTGGCGTCCACCTGGTCCACCACGCCGGAACGCCGGGCAACGATGGTGGCGCCCGAATCGCGGGCGACAACGGTTTCCATGCCCGTCCCCACCAGCGGCGCCTCGGTTTTGATCAGGGGCACCGCCTGGCGCTGCATGTTGGAGCCCATGAGCGCCCGGTTGGCGTCGTCGTTTTCGAGGAACGGAATCAGGGCCGCGGCCACCGAGACCAGCTGTTTCGGCGAGACGTCGATGTACTCGACGTCCGCGCGCTTGGCCATAATGAAGCCGCCGCCGCTGCGGCAGCTCACGAGATCGGAAACAAGGCGCCCTTTATCATCGGTTTCCGCGTTGGCCTGGGCGATGGTGTAGCGGCCTTCCTCCATGGCCGACAGGTAGATCACCTCCTTGCCGACGCGCGCCTTTTCCACCTTGCGGTACGGGGTTTCGATGAAACCGTACTTATTCACCCGCGCGTATGTGGCGAGAGAGTTGATCAGGCCGATGTTCGGGCCTTCCGGGGTCTCGATGGGGCAGATACGGCCGTAATGGGTGGGATGCACGTCGCGCACCTCGAAGCCGGCCCGTTCCCGGGTCAAACCGCCCGGGCCGAGGGCGGACAGGCGCCGCTTGTGCGTGATCTCGGACAGCGGGTTGGTCTGGTCCATGAACTGGCTGAGCTGCGACGAGCCGAAGAATTCGCGCACCGCCGCCGCCGCCGGCTTGGCGTTGATCAGGTCCTGGGGCATGACCGTGTCGATGTCCACCGAGCTCATGCGCTCGCGGATGGCCCGCTCCATGCGCAAGAGGCCGATCCGGTACTGGTTCTCCATGAGCTCGCCGACGGAACGCACCCGGCGGTTGCCCAGGTGATCGATGTCGTCGATCTCGCCCCGGCCGTCCTTGAGCTCGACCAGGACCTTGACCACGTTGAAAATGTCTTCCTTGCGCAGCACGCGCAGGGAGTCCTCGGTCTCGAAGCCGAGACGGGCGTTCATCTTGACCCGGCCGACGGCGGAAAGGTCATAGCGTTCGGAATTGAAGAACATGCCGTGGAACAAGGCCTCCGCCGTGTCCCGGGTCGGCGGCTCACCCGGGCGCATGACCCTGTAGATGTCGGTGAGCGCCTCGTCCTGTGTGGAGTTCTTGTCCGCGGCAAGCGTGTTGCGGATGTACGGCCCGACGTTGATATGGTCGATGGCAAGGGTGACGAATTCCTTCACGCCGGCCTCTTCCAGCGTCCTCAGGAGGGTCTCGGTGATTTCGTAGCCGGCTTCGGCGAAGATCTCGCCGGTTTTCTCGTCGATGAGATCGTTCGCTATGTAGCGGCCGATCAGATCCTCGTCCTGGACAAGCTGTTCCTTCAGCCCCTTTTTCTTCAGGGTCTGCAGGACCCGTTGCGTCATCTTGGTGCCCGCTTCCGCCACGATCTTGCCGCTCTTGGCGTCGCGCATGTCGCGGATCAGCTTGGTGCCGAGCATGCGCTCGGGCGTGAACTTGGTTTTCCAGCTCTCCTTGGTGCGCATGAAGACCACTTTGCCGTAGAAGTAATCGAGAATGCTTTCGGGCGACATCCCACTCACCTCGTCGGCCTCGAGGGGCTTGCCATCGGGCCCGCGCTTGGCGCGCAGGGCTTCCGTCTCATCGCTGTCCAGGGCCATCAAGAGCGTCGTCACCGGCAGCTTGCGCCGGCGGTCGATGCGCACGTAGACCAGGTCCTTGGCGTCGAACTCGAAGTCCAGCCACGACCCCCGGTAGGGAATGATGCGGGCGGCGAAGAGGAACTTGCCCGACGAATGGGTCTTGCCCTTGTCATGGTCGAAGAACACGCCCGGCGAGCGGTGCATCTGCGAGACGATCACCCGCTCGGTGCCGTTGATGACGAAGGTGCCGTTGTCCGTCATCAACGGCATATCGCCCATGTAGACGTCCTGCTCCTTGATGTCGCGGATGGAACGGGCTCCGGTCTCGTCGTCGATATCCCACACCACCAGGCGCAGCGTGACCTTGAGCGGCGCCGCATAGGTCATGCCGCGCTGCTGGCATTCCTCCACGTCGTATTTGGGCAGCTCGAACTCGTAGGCGACGAACTCCAGGGTTCCCCGCTCGGAGAAGTCCTTGATCGGAAAGACCGACCTGAAGACCTCCTGCAGGCCCGTCCTGGTCCGCTTTTCGGCCGGCACGTAGCGTTGCAGGAACTTGACGTAGGACACCCTCTGCACCTCGATGAGATTAGGCAGGGGCACGGCCGAGCCGATGTGGCCGTATTGCTTGCGAACACGTTTGCGACCGGTAAAGGAATTATCCATTAAGCGTCCCCACGATTCGGGATTTCATTGTCGGCCCGGCCCGGCGGCGGCCGGAGCCAAGGACCAGCGATTGCACGGACTGCGGGCGCCGGCACCGGGCCGGGAAACCCGGCCACGGCGCGCCTCCGCCAAGCCCGAAACCGTCAAGCGCCACGCGGCACCCGAACACCAAACCGGGCACCCTATTTGAGCTCGACCGTGGCGCCGGCAGCTTCCAGCTTTTTCTTGATCTCCTCGGCCTCATCCTTCTTGACGCCTTCCTTGATTTCCTTCGGCGCCGACTCCACCAAGTCCTTGGCTTCCTTCAGTCCGAGGGTGGTGATGGCCCGGACTTCCTTGATGACGTTGATCTTTTTCTCGCCGAAGGACACGAGGATGATGTCGAACTCGTCCTTCTCGACCGGCGCCTCGCCGGCCGCGGCACCGGGCGCGGCCACGGCCACCGGCGCGGCGGCCGAAACGCCCCACTTCTCTTCCAGCATCTTGCTCAGCTCGGCCGCCTCGATGACGGTCAGGCTCGACAGGTCTTCGGCGATTTTCTCCAGGTTAGGCATGTTGTCTCTCTCCTTGGGCTTGAACTGTCCGTGTCCCGAAATCGGGACGTCACGCGGTTTTCCCCTGCTCGGCATAGGCACCCAGCACACGGGCGATCTGGCCGGCCGGCGCCTGCAGCACACCGACGATCCGGGTCGCGGGCGCGTTGATCAGACCGACGAATTGGGCCCTCAGCTCGTCCAACGACAGCAAAGCGGCCAGGACCTCGATACGATCGACGTCGAGCCGTTCCGCGCCAAACGCACCGCCCAGGACCACCAGATTGTCATTGTCCTTGGCGAAATTCACAGCCACCTTGGCGGCCGACACCGGGTTCTCGGAATAGGCGATCGCGGTCGGCCCGGTGAACAGGTCGCGCAGGTCCTGGAATTTCGTGCCTTCAAGGGCACGACGGGTCAGCCGATTCTTGGTCACCTTGAAGCTGGCCCCCTCGGCGCGCATGCGGTCGCGGAGATCGCCCATATCGGCCACCGTCAACCCCGAGTAATGGGTGACGACGACGATGGCCGCCTCCTCGAACACCCGATGCAACGAAGCGACCAGCTCCTCTTTTTGTGATCGGTCCACTCATCGTCTCCGGTTCTCTGCTCCGGTCCGCCCCCGCGAGGGCCGGTTCCGAAGCGGTTGCACCTGCGGCCTCCCGGGCTCCCGAGGGGCCGGTTCGCCTGTCCAGTGCAGCAGTTCAAGCCGTTGGCGGGCGCCTTGCGTGGCCTTGCACGGAAACGCCCAAAAACGGTTCTCAGCACTGTCTGTGCAGGCGGGAGCGCCCTTTAAGCCACCCTCGGAGGACATGCCTCCCCGGGCGGCACCTACAGTCTTGGACAGGTCGGGGACGACACCTGTCATCCCCTATGCCGTTCCCGATCCTGGCGATCGGAAACCGCAACCCGACACAACCCGGCCCGCCTCAGCCGGCCAGGCTGGCAACGTTCAATTTCAAGCCGGGGCCCATGGTCGAACTCAAGCTCACCCGCTTGAAGTACGTCCCCTTGGAACCGCTCGGCTTGGCCTTGCTGATGGCGTCGACGAACGCCTTGATGTTCTCGGCCAAGGCCTCGGCCGTGAAGCTGGCCTTGCCGACGCCGGCGTGCACGATGCCCGCCTTTTCGACGCGAAACTCGATCTGCCCGGCCTTGGCCGCCTTGACCGCCGCCGTGACGTCGGGGGTCACCGTGCCCAACTTGGGGTTGGGCATGAGGCCCCTGGGCCCGAGGATCTTGCCCAGGCGTCCGACCACCGCCATCATGTCCGGCGTCGCGATGCACCGGTCGAAGGGAATCTCACCCTTGGTTATGCGTTCCGCCAGGTCTTCGGCACCGACCACGTCGGCCCCCGCGGCCTCCGCCTCTTTCGCCTTGTCGCCCTTGGCAAAGACGGCCACCCGCAAGGCCTTGCCGGTGCCATGGGGCAACGCCACGACACCCCGCACCATCTGATCCGCGTGACGCGGATCGACGCCAAGATTGATCGCGATCTCGATGGTCTCGTCGAACTTGGCGGTGGCGTTACCCTTGATCAAATCGACCGCCGCGGCCAGATCGTAGGCGCTGTCGCGCTCGATGCGTTGGCGCGCCGCGGTCAGGCGCTTTCCTCTCCGTGCCATGATCTTACGCCACCACTTCGATGCCCATGGACCGCGCGGATCCGGCGATCATGCGGCACGCGGCGTCCATGTTGGTGGTGTTCAGATCGACCATTTTCTTCTCCGCGATCTGGCGAATCTGTTTCATGGTCACCGTGCCGACGGTTTCCTTTCCCGGCTCCTGCGCGGCCTTGGGAAGCCCGGCCGCCTTCTTGAGAAAGTAGCTGGCCGGCGGCGTCTTGGTGATGAAGGTAAACGTACGGTCCCGATAAGACGTGATGACCACCGGGATGGGCATGCCCGGCTCCAGCTTATCGGTCTCGGCGTTGAACGCCTTGCAGAACTCCATGATGTTCAGGCCTGCCTGGCCAAGGGCCGGGCCAATGGGCGGCGACGGGTTCGCCTGCCCCGCCGGCACCTGCAGCCTGATGTAACCGACAATTCTTTTTGTCGCCTTCTTCGCCATTGTTCCCTCCAGAACACTTAAGCCCGCGGTGCGGTCATCGCCGCCTTCCCACGGCCGTTGCGCCGGGTCCGCCGGGGCCCGCCGTCAGAGTTTCTCGACCTGGGAATACTCCAGTTCCACCGGTGTCGCGCGCCCGAAAATGGACACCGCCACCTTGACCCGGGCGCGTTCTTCGTCCACGTCCTCGACGAAGCCGTTAAAGGAGTTAAAGGGTCCGTCGCAGACCCGCACCTGCTCGCCGATCTCGAAGGTGATCGCCGGCTTGGGCCTCTCGATACCTTCTTGCACCTGGCGCATGATGCGGTCGGCCTCGGCCTCGGAAATGGGCGTCGGCCGGCCGCGGCCGCCGAGAAAACCGGTCACCTTGGGCGTGTTCTTCACCAGGTGCCAGGTCTCGTCCGTCATTTCCATGTTGACCAGCACATAGCCCGGGAAGAACTTTCGCTCGGCGTTGACCTTGGTGCCACGGCGGATTTCAACCACTTCCTCGATGGGGACCAGGACGCGCTCGATGACGTCGGTCATGCCCGCCTGTTTGGCCTGCTCCTCGATCGACTGGGCGACTTTTCTCTCGAACCCGGAATACACATGGATAACGTACCATCGCAGCGCCATCGACCTCAGCCTCCCAGTCCGAGAATGATTTGCACGCCTTTGGCCAGGATCTGGTCCACCAGGAAGAAGAACAGCGCCGCAAGGATCACCATCAGGAACACCATGCCCGTGGAAACGCCCGTTTCCTTGCGCGGCGGCCACGTGACCTTGGCCGCTTCCTGCCGAACCTCGTGAGCGAACTGTGCCGGATTTATTTTCGCCATGATACCAAACCGTCAATCGGAGCCTGCGCGGCGGGAAAAGCATTGGCAGGAGTGGAGGGACTCGAACCCCCAACCCCCGGTTTTGGAGACCGGTGCTCTAACCAAATTGAGCTACACTCCTAAACGCACCGTTCCACACCCTCTTCCCGGGCCCGCGTGATCGGGAAGAGTCCCCAGGAGACGGGGTCGCGCCTGCCCCGCCTTCAAAAGTCGCCGTCCCGGCGAGCCGGTGGACCGCCCGGCTCCCACCCGGTTGCGCCGGCCCTATTCGATAATCGAAGCGACGACGCCGGCACCCACGGTGCGGCCGCCCTCGCGGATGGCGAAGCGCAGACCCGCGTCCATGGCGATCGGCGCGATCAGCGTCACCTCCATCGACACGTTGTCCCCCGGCATCACCATCTCCGTGCCCTCCGGCAACGTCACCGTCCCCGTCACGTCCGTCGTGCGGAAGTAAAACTGCGGTCGGTAGTTGCCGAAAAACGGCGTGTGACGACCGCCCTCGTCCTTGGTCAGGATGTACGCCTCGCACGTGAACTTGGTGTGCGGCGTGATCGACCCCGGCGCCGCCAGCACCTGACCGCGCTCGACGTCCTCGCGCTTGGTGCCGCGCAGAAGGACACCGATGTTGTCCCCCGCCTCGCCGTAGTCGAGCAACTTGCGGAACATCTCGACGCCCGTGCACACCGTCTTCGTCGTCTCCTTGATGCCGACGATCTCCACCTCCTCGCCAACCTTGATCACACCGCGCTCGACACGCCCCGTCACCACCGTGCCCCGGCCCGATATCGAGAAAACGTCCTCGATCGGCATCAGGAACGGCTTGTCCTTGGCACGGTGCGGCTGCGGAATGTATTCGTCCACCGCCGCCATCAACGCGATGATCGACTTCCGACCCGTCTCTTCGTCCCTGCCCTCCAGCGCCGCCAGCGCCGAGCCCTTGACGATCGGTATGTCGTCGCCCGGAAAATCATAGCTGCTCAGCAGCTCCCGAAGCTCAAGCTCGACCAGCTCCAGAAGCTCCGCGTCGTCAACCTGGTCGACCTTGTTCAGGTAAACGACCATCGCCGGAACCCCAACCTGGCGCGCCAGCAGAATGTGCTCCCGCGTCTGCGGCATCGGGCCGTCCGCCGCCGAAACCACCAATATCGCCCCGTCCATCTGCGCCGCGCCGGTGATCATGTTCTTCACGTAGTCCGCATGACCCGGACAGTCCACGTGCGCGTAATGGCGGTTCTCCGTCGAGTACTCCACGTGCGCCGTGGCAATCGTGATCCCCCGCGCCCGCTCCTCCGGCGCCTTGTCAATCTCGTCAAACGGCGTGAACACCGCCCCACCCGTCTCCGCCAGGATCTTCGTGATCGCCGCCGTCAACGTCGTCTTGCCGTGGTCAACGTGGCCGATCGTGCCAACGTTGCAGTGCGGCTTCGTCCGCTCGAATTTCGCCTTCGCCATGTCCGCCTACCCTTCCCCCTGTTCCTCATCCGGCCAGCTTGGTCCGGACTTCCTCGGACACCTGCTGGGGAGCCTCCGCGTAGTGCTCGAAGTGCATGGTGAACTGGGCCCGTCCCTGGCTCATGGAGCGCAGGGAGCTGACGTAGCCGAACATGGTGGCGAGCGGCACGGACGCCGTGATCACCCGCGCATTGCCACGCTGATCCATGTCGCTGACCTGACCACGCCGGCCGTTCAGATTGCCGATGATGTCGCCCATGTATTCTTCCGGCGTCACCACCTCGACGCGCATGACCGGCTCCAACAGTTTCGGCGCCGCGTTCACCATACCCTCGCGGAAGGCGGCGCGGGCGGCGATCTCGAAGGCCAGCGAGCTGGAGTCCACGTCGTGGGAATCGCCATCCAGCAGGGTCGCCTTGAAATCGGTGACCGGAAATCCGGACAAGACGCCGGTTTCACACGCCTGTCTCAACCCTTTCTCCACGCTCGGTATGAACTCCCTCGGCACACTGCCGCCCGTCACCTTGCTTTCGAACTGATACCCGGATCCGGAGGGAAGGGGCTCGAAACGGATTTTCACCCGCGCGAACTGGCCGGCGCCGCCGGTTTGCTTCTTGTGGATATAGTCCACGTCGTTGACGCGGGAAATGGTTTCCCGGTAGGCCACCTGGGGGGGACCCACGCTGGCCTCTACCTTGAACTCGCGCCGCATGCGGTCGACCAGAATCTCCAGATGGAGCTCGCCCATGCCCTTGATCACCGTCTGACCGCTCTCCGCGTCCAGGGAAACGCGAAACGACGGGTCCTCGGCGGCCAGGCGGGCCAGCGCCACGCCCATCTTCTCTTGATCGGCCTTGGTCTTGGGCTCGACGGCGACCTCGATGACGGGTTCCGGGAAATCCATGCGCTCCAACACGACCGCGTTGTTGGGATCGCACAGCGTATCCCCGGTGGTGGTGTCTTTCAGCCCCGCCAGGGCCACGATGTCCCCGGCGCGGGCCTCGGTCAGCTCCTCGCGGGCATTGGCGTGCATCAGCAGCATGCGGCCTATGCGCTCGCGCTTGTTCTTGACCGCGTTCAGAACATGCCCGCCGCTCCTGATGACGCCCGAGTAGACCCGAACGAACGTGAGCGAGCCGACGAACGGGTCGCTCATGATCTTAAAGGCCAGCGCCGAGAAGGGCTCATCGTCCGAGTTGTGGCGCTCGATCACCTCGTCCGAGCCGGCCTTCACGCCTTTGATCGAGGACACGTCGGTGGGCGCGGGCAGGTAATCGACCACGGCGTCCAGGAGCGTCTGCACGCCCTTGTTCTTGAAGGCGGCGCCGCACAGCACGGGCACGAAAGCGCCCGAGACGGTGCCCGCGCGCACGCACTTCTTCAGGGTCGCCACATCGATCTTTCCGTCTTCCAGATAAGCCTCCATGGCCGCGTCGTCCTGCTCGATCGCCAACTCGACCAGCTTCTCGCGGTACGCCGCCGCCTGTTCGGCGAGATCGCCCGGAATCCCGCCCCGGTCGAATTCGGCGCCCAGGGTCTCATCCTTCCAGGTCACGGCCTCCATGGTGATGAGATCGATGACGCCGGAGAAATCGGCTTCGAAGCCGATGGGAAGCTGGATAACCAGGGGTTTGGCGCCCAGCCGGTCTGCGATCATGTCCACGCAGCGGAAGTAGTCGGCGCCGACGCGGTCCATCTTGTTGACGAAACAAACCCTCGGCACGTCGTACCGGTCGGCCTGACGCCACACGGTTTCCGACTGGGGCTCGACGCCGGCCACGCTGTCGAAAACGGCCACCGCCCCGTCAAGGACCCGCAGGCTGCGCTCCACTTCGATGGTGAAGTCCACATGCCCCGGGGTGTCGATGATGTTGATGCGGTGATCGTTCCAGAAACAGGTCGTCGCCGCCGACGTGATGGTGATGCCCCGTTCCTGCTCCTGCTCCATCCAGTCCATGGTCGCGTTGCCGTCATGGACCTCGCCGATCTTATAGGAGCGGCCGGTGTAATAGAGGATGCGCTCGGTGGTCGTCGTCTTGCCGGCATCGATGTGAGCCATGATGCCGATGTTGCGGTAGCGCTCTAGTGGCGTGGTGCGAGCCATGGTCCGAACCGTCCGCCTGTACTACCAACGGTAGTGGGAGAAGGCCTTGTTGGCCTCCGCCATACGGTGTGTGTCTTCGCGTTTCTTGACCGCCGCGCCCCGGTTGTTGGCGGCATCCATCAGTTCCCCCGACAAGCGCTCGGTCATCGTTTTCTCCGAGCGCTTGCGGGCCAGTTCGACGAGCCAGCGGATGGCCAGGGCCTGGCGGCGATCGTGGCGCACCTCGATGGGAACCTGATAGGTGGCGCCGCCGACGCGGCGCGAACGCACCTCAACCGACGGCCTCACGTTGTCGATGGCTTCGTGAAACATTTTCAGGGGATCCTGGCCGGTCTTCTTTTCCATGATGACGAAGGCGTCATACACGATCCTCTCGGCCACCGACTTCTTGCCCTTCAACATCAGGGAGTTGGTGAACTTGGTCAGCACCACATCCCCGAACTTGGGATCGGGCAGGACCTCGCGTTTTTCCGCGGCGTGGCGACGTGACATCTGTCGATAACCCTTATTTGGGGCGCTTGGCGCCGTACTTGGACCGGCGCTGGCGGCGGTCGGGGACCCCCTGGGTGTCCAAAGTGCCGCGGATGATGTGATAGCGCACGCCGGGCAGGTCCTTGACCCGCCCGCCCCGGATCAGGACCACGGAATGCTCCTGCAGATTGTGGCCCTCGCCGGGAATGTAGCTGGTGACCTCGAACCCGTTGGTGAGCCGCACCCGGGCCACTTTGCGCATGGCCGAATTGGGTTTTTTGGGCGTCGTCGTATAGACGCGCGTGCACACGCCACGCTTCTGTGGACAGGCTTCGAGCGCCGGCACCTTGTTGCGGACCACCGGCACCTTGCGTGGCTTGCGTATCAACTGGTTAATTGTCGGCATCGCGCCTGTTTCATCCCCACGGGCACCAACGCACCCGGTGCAAAAAACCTCCGGATAGGCACAAAAACACCTTTCCGGGGGCCGATTCGTGACGCCACGAAGGGCGTCAATTTGTTTTCCTAATCGCAAAGGGGACTGCGTCTAGGCCGGACGGCCCACCACCAGCCCCCTGCGGAGAGGAGCGCATACTAGTTTAAGCGCCCCTCCGCCGTCAAGAAAAACCACGTGGATTTTCCCCGGTTTTCCGCCGAATAATCCGGCTCGGACGGGGCCGCCGGAGGGCCTGTTCCCGCCCCCTGCCGTCATTCGGCCTCGCTGACCATGACCTCCTCCGCCGATGCCTCGGGCGGCGCCCCGGCAATCTGGTCTTCCTGTTCCGCCCGTTCCCGTGCAGCCAGCTTCTCCCGTTCCTGTGCAGCCAGCTTCTCCCGTTTCCGGGCCGCAATCTCCGACAGTTCCCGGTCCCGCTCGGCGGCGATCATCCGCACCCGGCTCATCTCGGCCCCGGTGCCGGCCGGGATAAGGCGCCCGACGATGACATTTTCCTTCAGGCCGACAAGGCGGTCCACCTTGCCCGAAACCGCGGCCTCGGTAAGCACCCGCGTGGTCTCCTGGAACGAAGCCGCGGAGATGAAAGAATTCGTCTGCAGACTGGCCTTGGTGATGCCCTGGAGCACGGGCAGGCTTCCGGCCGGCTTTCCGCCATCGGCCTCCGCCTTGCCATTGACCTCATCGTACTCGGTGCGGTCGACCAGTTCGCCGACAAGGAAAGTGGTGTCGCCGGGGTCGGTGATCTCGACCTTCTGCAGCATCTGGCGGACGATGACTTCGATGTGCTTGTCGTTGATCTTCACGCCTTGCAGGCGGTAGACGTCCTGGACCTCCCTGATGAGGTAGGTGGCCAGGGCCTCGACGCCGAGCACCCTGAGGATGTCGTGAGGCACCGGGTTGCCGTCCATCAGCGCGTCACCCACCTCCACGTGGTCCCCTTCCTGGACGCTGATGTGCTTGCCCTTGGGGATCAGGTACTCGTGGGGCTTTTGACCTTCCTCCGTCGGCACCACGACGATGCGCCGTTTGGACTTGTAGTCCTTGCCGAATTCGACGCGCCCGGCGCTCTCGCTGATGATGGCGTGGTCCTTGGGTTTGCGGGCCTCGAACAGCTCCGCCACCCGCGGCAGGCCGCCGGTGATGTCGCGGGTCTTGGCCGATTCGCGGGGGATGCGGGCGAGCACGTCACCGGCATGGACCACCTGGTCGGGCTCCACCGAAAGGATGGCGTCGACGGGCAGGAAGTAGCGCGCCTCCATTTCGTTGGCCAGGGTCACCACCTTGCCCTTCTTGTTCCTGAGCGTGATCCGGGGCTTGAGGTCGGCGCCCTTGGGCTGCTGTTTCCAGTCGATCACCACTTTCCGGGAGATTCCGGTGGCCTCGTCCATCCTTTCCACCATGGAGACGCCTTCCATCAGGTCCATGTAATTGGCCATGCCCTCTTTTTCCGTAATGATGGGCAGGGTGTACGGGTCCCATTCGGCGACCTTTTCGCCCAGTTTGACCTTCGCCTTATCCTTGACCAGAAGCTTGGCGCCGTACGGGATGCGGTAGCGGGCGCGCTCGCGGCCCTGGGCGTCGACCAGCACGAGTTCGGAATTGCGGCTCATGACGATGTGAATGCCGGCGCTGTTCTTTACCGTCGCGGTGTTCTTGAGCATCACCTTCGCGTCACAGGTGGCTTCCACCTTGGATTGCTCGCTGCCACGCTGTACGGCGCCGCCGATATGGAAGGTGCGCATGGTCAACTGCGTTCCCGGCTCGCCGATGGATTGGGCGGCAATGACGCCGACGGCCTCCCCCACGTTGACCAAGGTGCCACGGGCCAGATCCCGGCCGTAGCAGAGGGCGCACGCGCCGCCGCGGGTCTCGCAGGTGAGCACGGAACGGATTTTCACGGACTCGACATCGGCCTCCTCGATGACGACGACCAATTCCTCCTCGATCAACTCCCCGCCCTTCACCAACACCTCGCCGGAGATGGGATGGACGACATCTAAGGCCGCACCGCGGCCGAGTACCTGTTCACCCAGGGACGAGATTTCCTCGCCCCCCTCGACCACCGTCCGGACCGTGATTCCCAGTTCCGTCCCGCAGTCGTGCTCGACGATGATGCAGTCCTGGGCCACGTCGACCAGACGCCGCGTGAGGTACCCGGAGTTGGCGGTCTTCAAGGCCGTGTCCGCCAGGCCCTTGCGTGCCCCGTGGGTAGAATTGAAGTACTCGAGCACGCTCAGGCCTTCCTTGAAGTTGGAGATGATCGGGGTTTCGATGATCTCGCCCGAAGGCTTGGCCATGAGGCCGCGCATGCCGGCCAACTGTCGCATCTGGGCGACCGAGCCGCGGGCACCGGAATGGGCCATCATGTATACGGAATTCACCGGCTTCCCGGGGGCCGTGGCGGAGATACCCTCCATCATCTCATCGGCCACCCGGTCGGTGCAGTGGGACCAGGCGTCGACCACCTTGTTGTACTTCTCGCCCTTGGTGATCAGGCCATCCTGGTACTGCTGCTCGTACTCCTTGACTTTCTGCTCCGTCTCCCTGACCAGGGATTCCTTGGCGGCGGGCACGACCAGATCGTCCTTGCCGAACGACAGACCCGCCCGGCAGGCATAATCGAAGCCCATGCCCATGAAGTGGTCGGCGAAAATGACGGTCTCCTTCTGCCCGCAGTGGCGATAGACCATGTCGATGACGTTGGTCACCTCCTTCTTGGTCAGAAGGCAGTTGATCAGATCGAACGGAACGT
>JADFHR010000040.1 GCA_022567015.1 Pseudomonadota bacterium | reverse complement strand
GGTGTCGCCGTGCTTTCCAGGTTTCCCATCGAGGTGGTGCGGACGGCCCTGCCCGGAGACGACGCCGACACCCAGGCCCGCTATATCGAGGCGGTGACGGGCGGCGTGCGCGTCGCCTCCATCTATCTGCCCAACGGCAACCCGGTGGACACGGACAAGTTCGCCTACAAGCTGGCGTGGATGGAGCGCCTGTACGCCCACGTGCCCGGCCTGCTGGCCACGGAGGACGCGTTCGTGCTCGGCGGCGACTACAACGTGGTGCCCGAGGACGGAGACGTCTTCGACCCCGAAGGCTGGCGGGACGACGCCCTGTGCCGGGCGGAATCCCGCGCCGCCCTGCGCAAGATCGTGTACCTCGGCCTGACCGACGCCTTCCGCGCCCTGACCGGCGAGACCGGCCGCTACACTTGGTGGGACTACCGGGCCGGCGCCTGGGCGCGCGACCACGGCCTGCGCATCGACCACCTTTTGCTCTCGCCCCAGGCCGCCGACCGGCTGCACGCGTGCGACATCGACCGCACCCCAAGGGGCCGCGAGAAGACGTCCGACCACACCCCGGTGTGGTGCGAACTCAGCGATTAGGAGGCAACCATGACCCGCGAATTCACCGGCGGCTGCCTGTGCGGTGCCGTGCGCTACCGGGCCGCCGGCGAGCCCCTGGTGGTCACCCACTGCCATTGCGGCCTGTGCCGCAAGGCGAGCGGCGCGCCCTTCGTCACCTGGGTAGCCTTCCCCACCGACGCCTTCGCCTTCACCGAGGGCGAGGCGCGCTTCTACCGTGCCACGGAGAAGGCCGAGCGCGGCTTCTGCCCCGCCTGCGGCAGCCAGCTCACCTTCCGCCACGTGGAAAGCGCCCACCAGGTGGACGTCACCGTGGGCAGCCTGGACGACCCGGACGCGGTGACGCCCGTCGACCACATCTGGGCCTCCAGCCAGGTCCGCTGGCTGCGCATGGACGACGGCCTGCCGCGGCACCGGGGGGAGCGCGGCGAGGGCTGATCCCAACAATCACAGGTCCGGGGTACGCTCTCTCATTCCGATGAAATTGGCTTGCGCCAAGCGCTGCCGCGCGGGCCTTCGCGGGGCCTTTAAGGCCCCGCACCCCATGGGTATTAGGGGTGCGACGTGTAGCCGCTGAAATCCTGTTCCTGACCGTAACCGGGCTCCAGGTCCTTTCCACCATGTTCGGTAAGTTCTATGACGTTGCGGTCGGGGTCGCGGATGAACATGGATACCATGTCGTCGGTGAAGCGGAAGGGACCGCCTGTAATTTCTATGCCCATCCCTTCCAGGGCGGCTTTGGCCGCTTCGATGGATTCGATGCGCAACGAAGCATGGGTATAGCCCGAGTACTTCGCGTCGACATCCATGAGAATGTTGGTGCCCGTATCCTTGGTGCTCGGACCCAGCAGGTTGACGACGACTCCGCCCGGGTGCCTCATGATGACCGGGTGCCCCTCGCGGAATCCGGCATCCCGGATGAACCGGAAGCCGAGCTGCTCGTAGAACTTGCGCGACCGTTCCAGGTCGCTGATTCGAATACCCAGATGGTCCACGCGCGTGATGTTCAACATGGCCTCTCCCTCCCTTTAGCAACCGGCTTCGGTGACATAATTTGCGCGACCGCTCGATCGGTCGGTGAATACCGGCGAATGCGGAATTTGTCCACGGGGCCTATGGCGCCCTGGAAAGCCCACCCGTCGGCACCACGCACGCACGCGCCGATCTTTGTTGCGCCCGCGGCGCGGGACCGATAATCATTCCACTGAAATACACGCCGCACCCGGGAGGAGGCACCCATGGAGGTGTTCGACAAGAGCAAGCTGCCCAGCCGCCACGTCACCGAGGGGCCGGAGCGGGCGCCGCACCGCTCGTTCTACCATGCGATGGGGATGACGGAAGCGGACATCCACCGGCCGCTGATCGGCGTCGTCACCAGCTGGAACGAGACCGCGCCGTGCAACATCTCCCTGTCGCGCCAGGCCAAGGCGGTCAAGGAGGGCGTCAAGGCGGCCGGGGGCACGCCGCGCGAGTTCACCACGATCACCGTCACCGACGGCATCGCCATGGGCCACCAGGGCATGAAGTCGTCCCTGGTCAGCCGCGAGGTCATCGCCGATTCCATCGAGCTCACCATGCGCGGGCACTGCTACGACGCCCTGGTCGGCGTCGCCGGCTGCGACAAGTCCCTGCCCGGCCTGATGATGGCGATGCTCAGGCTCAACGTCCCTTCCGTATTCCTGTACGGCGGCTCCATCCTGCCCGGACGGTTCCGCAACAGAGACGTCACCGTGGTCGACGTGTTCGAGGCGGTGGGCGAGCACGCCGCCGGCAAGATGGACCTGGCGACCCTGCACGAGCTCGAAGCCGTCGCCTGCCCGTCCGCCGGGTCCTGCGGCGGCCAGTTCACGGCCAACACCATGGCCTGCGTGTCCGAGGCCGTCGGCCTGGCGCTGCCCGGCTCGGCCGGGGCGCCGGCGCCGTATGAATCCCGGGACGCCTTCGCCGAGCAATCCGGCGAGCAGGTCATGGAGCTGCTGGCCCGGGGCATCCGGCCGGGCGACATCGTCACCAGGGAGGCCCTGGAGAACGCCGCCGTGGTCGTCGCCGCCACGGGCGGGTCGACCAATGCCGCCCTGCACCTGCCGGCCATGGCCAACGAGGCCGGCATCGACTTCGACATGATGGACGTCTGCGGCATCTCCCGCAAAACCCCCTATATCGCCGACCTCAAGCCCGGCGGGCGGTACGTGGCCAAGGACATGTGGGAGGCCGGCGGCGTGCAGGCGCTGATGAAGACCCTGCTCGACGGCGGCCATCTGCACGGCGACTGCCTGACGGTGACCGGCCGGACGATGGCCGAGAACCTCGAGCACACGGTCCTGCGCGAGGACCAGGACGTCATCCGGCCGGTCTCCAAACCGCTGTCGCCGAGCGGCGGCGTGGTGGGCTTAAGCGGCTCCCTGGCGCCGGACGGCGCCGTGGTCAAGGTGGCGGGGCTCAAGCACCTGGCCCATACCGGGCCGGCCCGCATCTTCGACACCGAGGAGGAATGCTTCAAAGCCGTGGTCAACCGCACATACGAAGACGGCGACGTGCTGGTCATCCGCTACGAGGGCCCGCGCGGCGGCCCCGGCATGCGCGAGATGCTGTCGACCACGGCGATTCTCTCGGGCCAGGACATGGGCGACAAGGTGGCCCTGATCACCGACGGGCGGTTCTCCGGCGGTACCCGCGGCCTGTGCGTCGGCCACGTCTGCCCCGAGGCGGCGGTGGGCGGGCCCATCGCCCTGATCCGCGACGGCGACGTGCTGCGCATCGATGCCGAGGCCGGCACCGTGGACGTGGACCTCTCCCAGGCCGAGCTCGACGAGCGGCGCAAGGCGTGGACGCCGCGCCAGACCGATTACCGGTCGGGCGCCATCTGGCGCTACGCCCAGACCGTCGGCACCGCCGCCAAGGGCGCGGTCACCCACCCGGGCGCCGGGGCGGAGAGCCACTGCTACGCCGATATCTGAGGAAACGGGCGGGGAACGCGCAGCCGTGCCCGGCACCGGCGCCATGGCGGCCGAGCTCGACATAGACTTCGTGCGCCGCCGGTTCCCGGCCCTCGGCGACGAGCGCACCGGCGCGTGGGCGTTCTTCGAGAACGCCGGCGGCTCCTACGTGCCCGACGGCGTCATCGACCGGGTGCGCGCCTACATGACCGAGTGCCAGGTCCAGCCCGGCGCGCCGTACGAGGCCTCGGCGCGGGCCGCCGGGCGCATGGCCGACGGGCAACGGCTGATGGCGGCGATGATCAACGCCGAGGCCGACGAGGTCATCATCGGTCCTTCGACCACGGCCAATGTCTACGTGCTGGCCCAGGCGCTGCGGCCCCTGTTCGGGCCCGGCGACGAACTCATCGTCACCAACCTGGACCACGAGGCCAACAACGGCGCCTGGCGGCGGCTCGCGGGGTGCGGCGTCACGGTGAGGGAATGGCGCGTCGATCCGTCGACGGCGGGCCTGGAGGTGGCCGACCTCGAGGCCCTGCTCAGCGAACGCACGCGGCTGGTCTGTTTCAGCCACTGTTCCAACGTCACCGGCGTCTTCAACGACGCCGCCCGGATCACGGAGATGGCCCACGCGGCGGGCGCATTGGTGTGCGTCGACGGGGTGGCCTACGCGCCCCACCGGGCCGTCGACGTCAAGGCGCTGGACGCGGATTTCTACGCCCTCAGCCTGTACAAGCTGTACGGGCCGCACCTGGGTCTTCTCTACGGCAAGCGCCGGCACCTGTTGACGGCGCAGGGCCAGAACCATTTCTTCATCGGCGAGGACCAGATCCCCCTCAAGCTCAATCCCGGCGGCCCCAACCACGAGTTGACCGCGGCCTTGGCCGGTGTCGCCGACTATTTCGACGCCCTCTACGGCCACCACTTCCCGGGCCCGGAAAACAGCCTGAACCGGCGGGTGGCGGCGGTCTTCGGCCTCATCGCCGCCCACGAGGAAAAGCTCGGCCGCCGTTTCGTCGATTTCCTCTCGTCGAAGCCCGGCGTGCGCCTGCTCGGCGGCCGCACCGGCGCCGCCGAAGAGGGCGCGCCGACGTTCTCGTTCCTGGTCGACGGCAGGCGCTCGGCCGACATCCCGCCCATGGTGGAGGGCGCCAAGGTGGCCATCGGGGCCGGCCACTTCTACGCCTACCGCCTGATGGAGGCCCTGGACATCGATCCCGAAGACGGCGTCGTCCGCGCCTCCATGGTCCATTACAACTCAGAAGAAGAGGTCGACCGCCTGATCCGGGCGCTCGACCAAGTGATTTAGGCGCGTAAATCCGCGGCGGCCTTACGGCCATGGGGGGCTCCACCCCCACACCCCCGCCAGGGGCAAAACCCCTGGACCCCGTACATGGGTTTCCAAGGGCCGGCGGCCCTTGGTGGGGATCAAAGGGGCAACGCCCCTTTGCTTTCGCCCGGCCTCAGCGGACGGGCTTTTCCACGCCGCGGCCGCGGTAGGCGTCGACGAAGGCGGCCGCGGCGGCGGCGTCGAAGGGATCGAGGCGCAGCGCCTTTCGCCATGCGGTGAGGACGACGGCCGCGCCGAGGCCGGGTGCGGGCGCGACGACGATGCCGCTCCACTGTGCGCCGTAGAGGCCCGTCCACGAGTCAAGGGTTTGCAGGACGGCATCGCCGGGCGTGTCGTAGTAGATGACGATGTTGCCGTGTTCCACGGCGTGCACCAGCCGTTCCGGCGTTTGCGGCGTGCGGTAGAAGCCCGGCTCCACCCATTGGGGGTCGTGGGCACCCGAGGTCGGGAACGGATCGCCATAGGCGACCGCCTGCCCGGGCGGGACATGGCCGCGGCCCAGGTTGGGGCGGGTCTTCACCGCGCCCAGGGCCGGCCGTCCGGCCTGGACGAGGTCGAGAAACACCGTCTCGGCCGCATTGAACTGCCACCATAGCCATCCGCCGACGGCGCCGACGACGGCGGCCACGCCCCAGCCGATCAGGCGCTTTCCCGTGCGCCGCGTCCCGTTGCCGGTTGCGGGCGCCGGGGCCGGGGATTTCTCGCGCCGCCGTTTCGCGGTGCGCGACTTAGGCATGGGCGTCTCCGTTGGTGTTCACAGCCGATCCCTCCCAGGGCCACGGTCTGTCACGGGCGCGGCGGGTCCGTTTGCGGGCCGCCCCTACAGGGCCTCCAGGCGCTGATGGGCCTGGTCCAGCTTGGCCCGCGCCTGGGCCGCGTCGGCGCGGCGCCGGCGCTGTTCCTCGATGACCTCGGCCGGAGCTTTCTTGAGAAAGCCGTCGTTGGCAAGCTTCCCGTCGTATTTGGCGATCTCGCCGTCCAGCCGCGCCATCTCCCGTTCCAGGCGCGTCTTCTCCTTGGCCACGTCGATGACGTCGGCCAGGGGCAGGATCACCGTCGCCTCGTCGAGCACGATCTGCACGGCGCCCCTCGGCACGTCGCCGTCCGCCGGCCCGGCGGCGGACAGGCGCGCCAGGCCGCGGATCAGGTCGCCGTGGGCCGCCAGCCGCGCCCGGGCCGCGTCGCCGGCGTCCTTGAGCAGCAAGGGAAACCTCGCCCCCGGCGGCACCCGCATTTCGGAGCGCACGGAGCGGACCTCGGAGATCAGGCGCACCACCCAGTCCATCTCGGCCTCGGCGCCGCTGTCGACCAGCGCCGCATCGGGGACGGACCACGACGACGACATCAGCATGCCGGGGCGCCCGGCGTCGGTCTGGCGCCACAGCTCTTCGGTGATGTAGGGCATGAACGGATGCAGCATGTGGAGGAGCTGATCCAGGACCCAGGCGGCCGTGGCCCGGGTTTCCGCCTTGGCGTCTTCGTCGGCGCCCTGGAAGACGGGCTTGGTGAACTCCAGGTACCAGTCGCAGAACGTGCCCCAGGTGAAGTGATAGAGGGCGTCCGCCGCCTCGTTGAACCTGTACGCCTCAATGGCCCGCACCATCCGGCCGGCGGTTTTCACCACGTGGCCGACGATCCAGCGGTTGACCGTCTGCCGGCACGACGCGGGATCGAAGCCGGCCCGGGGCCGGCACCCGTTCATCTGGCAGAAACGGGCCGCGTTCCACAGCTTGGTGGCGAAGTTGCGGTAGCCCTCGACCCGGCTTTCCGCCAGCCTGATGTCGCGGCCCTGCACGGCCAGGGCGGCGAGGGTGAACCTGAGGGCGTCGGTGCCGTAGGAGTCGATGAGGACCAGGGGGTCGATGATGTTGCCCTTGGACTTGGACATCTTCTGGCCCGCCATGTCGCGCACCAGGGCGTGGATGTAGACGGTACGAAACGGCACCCGGCCCCGGAAATGGAGGCCCATCATGATCATCCGCGCCACCCAGAAGAAGATGATGTCGAACCCGGTGACCAGCACGTCGGTGGGGTAGTAGCGCTCGAGCTCCGGGGTTTCCCCGGGCCAGCCGAGGGTCGAGAACGGCCACAGGGCGGACGAGAACCAGGTATCGAGCACGTCCTCGTCGCGCCGGAGCTCCACCGTGCGGCCATAGTGCTTTTCGGCGGCGGCATGGGCGTCGGCCTCGGTGAGCTCGACGAAGACCTTGCCGTCGGGGCCATACCACGCCGGGATCTGGTGCCCCCACCAGATCTGGCGCGAGATGCACCAGGGCTGGATGTTGCGCATCCACTCGAAGTAGGTCTTCGCCCACGCCTCGGGCACGAACCGGATGTCGCCCTTCTCCACCGCCTCGATGGCCGGCCGGGCCAGGGTCCCGGCGTCGACGAACCACTGGTCCATCAGCCACGGTTCTATGACCACGCCCGAGCGGTCGCCGTAGGGCAGGGTCATCAGGTTCTCCTCGACCCGTTCGACAAGGCCGAGGGATTCCATCTCGGCGACCACCTTTTCCCGCGCCTCATAGCGCCCCAGGCCGCGATAGCGCGCGGGCACGTTGTCGTTGAGCCGCGCGTCGCCGTCGAGCACGTTGATCATCTCCAGGCCGTGGCGGCGGCCCACCTCGAAGTCGTTGAAGTCGTGGCCCGGGGTTATCTTCACCGCGCCGGTGCCTTTTTCCGGGTCGGCGTAGTCGTCGGCGACGACCGGTATCGGCCGGTCGACGATGGGGAGCATGCAGGTCTTCCCGACAAGGCCCTTGTAGCGGCCGTCGTCGGGGTGCACGGCCACCGCGGTATCGCCGAGCATGGTCTCCGGGCGGGTGGTGGCGACGGTGAGGTATTGGCCTTCCCGGCCTTCGACCGGGTACTTGAAGTACCACATCTTGCCCGTGACCTCGCGCTGCTCCACCTCCAGGTCCGAAATCGCCGTGCGCAGCTTGGGGTCCCAGTTGACCAGGCGCTTGTCCTTGTAGATCAGCCCTTGGCGGAAAAGATCGACGAACACCTTGCGCACCGCCGCCGACAGCCCCTCGTCCATGGTGAAGCGCTCCCTGGACCAGTCGGGAGAGGCGCCCAGGCGGCGCAACTGGCGGGTGATCGTGTCCCCCGATTCGGCCTTCCACTGCCACACCCGCTCGATGAATTTCTCGCGGCCGAGGCCGCGCCGGGTCAGGTCCTGCTCTTCCAGCCGGCGCTCCACCACCATCTGGGTGGCGATGCCGGCGTGGTCGCACCCGGGCTGCCACAGCACGTCCCGACCGCGCAGACGGTGATAGCGGACGAGAATGTCCTGCAGGGTGAACGTCAGCGCATGCCCCATGTGCAGGCTGCCGGTCACGTTGGGCGGCGGCATCATGATGCAATAGGGCGCGGCGGCGGACGCGCCGTCGGCCGCGAAGGCGCCGGAACCCTCCCACAAGGCGTAGATTTTTTCCTCGACCTCGGCGGGCCGATAGGTCTTGTCCAGCATCGCTGAACCACCCTCTTCGTCGATCCGGAAGTGATTTGGCCGGCCGGAGCTCACGGGAGAAAGGCCGGAAGCCTCAGTTTTCCAGCCCTTCGGCCCGGTTGACCATGAGGTCGATTTCCTTCTTCACCAGGCGTTCGATCAGATAGGGCAGATTGCGGTCCAGCCACTCCCTGAGGATCGGGCGCAGCATCTGCCGTACCATCCCCTCCATGGTCAGGTCCCTGTTCCCCACCGCGATGTCCCGCTGATCCAGGATGGCGCGGGCCAGCTGCGAAAGCACGTCGGTGGCCACCTGGACCGTCCTTCCGGAGATGATCTCATCGGGCGACGCGACCATGGCCGGGGTGAGCTCGAGGACGTTGTCGCGCTCCGGTTCGGGTTCCGGCTCGGACTCGACAAGATCGATAACCGGCTCCGGTTCGGGCTCCGGTTCGGGCTCGACAAGATCGATAACCGGCTCCGGTTCGGGCTCCGGTTCGGGCTCGGGCTCGGGTTCCGGCTCGGGTTCCGGCTCGGGTTCGGGCTCGGGCTCGGGCTCGGGTTCCGGCTCGGGCTCCGGTTCGGCCGCCTCTTCCTCCTTGGCGCTTTCCTCTTCCGCATCCTCGGACAGGATCCGGCGGATGGAGGCAAGGATATCCTCCATGGAGGGCTCCTGAGCCGTCTCTGTTGGCTGGTCCTCTTCGCTCATGGATTGGTCACTCGTTTCGCGGCTGCTGTTGCCGAGACTAGTCCACGGACCCGCGGAACGCCACCGGCAACTTTACCCGCGCTCCTTGGTATGACTCTACGTGCGGATGACACGGGGATTCCGCAAGGGTACCGTTACTTGTAGCCACCACGCGCCGCGCCCGTATCCATTTCCTCGGCCTGGCCGGTGCTGCTGCTGCCGAACCATTTGTCCCGGACCTCCCGATAATGCCGTTCCGGGTCATAGAAATCCACCGGCAGGTTCAACTGGCGCGCGGTCAACTGGCCGACGGCCGCCTTCATCTCGAACGCCGCCACGACCTCGTCGCGCTGCGCCCCGACCAGGTCGACGTTGGCGCCAAGCAGTTCCTGCTCCGCGTCCAGGATGTCGAGCACGGTGCGCGCCCCCACCTCCGCCTCGCGCTTCACCCCTTCGAGGGCGATCCCGTTGGCCCGCACCTGGGCGGTAAACGACACGATCCGGGCCCGCGCCGTCTGCAGCGCTTGCCACGCCTGGGTCACTCCCTGCACCACATCGCGGCGCGCCTGGGTGACCTCGAGGCGCTCCTGGCCCACGGTCTGCTTGGCCTCGCGCAGGCGCGAGTACACCGCGCCCGACTGGTACAGAGGCATGGTCAGGGTCGCCCCGATGGATTGCTCCTCGAACTGGCTTTTGGTGGCGATGGTTTCGAAATCACGGCGCACCTTGGCGTTGAGGCTGACCGTGGGCAACAGCTCGCCGCCCACTCCCTTCACCCTGTCCAGCGCCGCCCTTTCGTCGAAGAGGGCCGAAACCACGTCCGGGTGGTCGTCGCGGGCAAGGTCGAGCGCCGCCTCCCTGTCCCGAGGCAGGCCGCCCAGGGGGGCGGGCGCGGTCAGTTTGCGCGGCGCCTCGCCGACCACGTTGCGGTACACCGCGCGGGACGCCACCAGGTCGCCTTCGGCCCGTATGCGCTCGGCCGTGGCCCCGGCGAGGCGGGCCTCCGCCTGGCTGACGTCGGTGCGCGTCACCTCGCCGACCTCGAAGCGATCCCTGGCCGCCTCCAGCTGGCGTCGCAGGACGTTCTCGTTGCCGATGTCGAGGTCCAGCACCGCCTGGTCGCGCACCACGTCCATGTAGGCGGTCGCGGCGTCCAGCAGCACGTCCTGTTCCGTGGACAACAGACGCGCGCGCGCCGCCTTGACCGTGTTCTCGGCCTGGCGCGTGGCGGCCAGGGTGCGCAGGCCGCGGAACACGGGCTGGGTGATGTTGAGCGCCACGCCGCGCGGCGTGCGGACCTGGTCCTTGCTGCCGAAGCTCCGATTGCTGCCGAAGGTGTCGGAGCGCTCGATGTCGCCGGTCACGTCGATGGTGGGCCGCCAATTCGACAGCGCCTGGGGCACCTGCTCGTCGGTGGCGCGAAGACCGGCCCGTTCCGCCCGCAGCACCGGACTGTTGGCGTAGGCCGCCGCCAGCGCCTCGTTCAGGGTCTGGCCGCGGGCCTGTCCGCCAAGGACCGCCGGTCCCACCAACAGGCCACAGACGACGGGCACCCAGAATTTCATACAGCCCCCTCCCTCAGGCCCGCCGTTTCTTGGTTTTTCGGACCGGCCGACACATCCAGTTTACCCACGTCGGCAGAGGAAGGCAAAGATCAGGGGCGGGGTATTACGAATTCCCCTAGAAGGTGAACGTGGGGACGGGGGCGAACCCGGGCAGGAACGGCGTGCCGGCGTCGAATATCTCGCGCCGCGACACGGCGCCCCCGTGGCGCGTCAGCAGCGTCCCCTTGCCCAGGCCGTCGCCGGCGATCACCGCCACCAGACGCCCGCCGTCGGCCAATTGATCGGTGATGGCGGACGGCACCCGGGACACCGCGCCGCCGAAAAAGATCACGTCGTAGGGAGCCTGCTTGGGGTAGCCGTCTTCCAGCCGCCCCGTCACCACGTCGACGGTGTCGAGTTCCAGTTCGGCCAGGATCCCGGCGGCCCGGGCGGCCAGGCCGGCGTCGCTTTCCAGGGCCACCACGGTGCTCGCCATCGGCGCCAGCACGGCGGCCGCGTAGCCGGTGCCGCAGCCGATATCCAGGACCACGTCGGTGGACCGCACTTCCCCCGCCTGCAACAGCAGCGCCAGCACCATGGGCTCCATGAGGTAGCGCCCCGGGCCGATGGCGATGTCCTCGTCCACGTAGGCGATGCTCTGCAGCCCCTTGGGCACGAAGGTCTCGCGCGGCAGCTCGGCCATGGCCGAAAGCACCAGGGGATCGTTCACCCGGTTGGGGCGAATCTGGCTTTCCACCATGTTGTGGCGGGCGGCGGTGAAATCCATGGCAATCCAGTCGGTCGGATGGTCGATCGTGACCCGAGCGCTATATAAAGTCCTGATGCGCCGAATACAATGCCGGCACGCGCATTCGGGCGCCTTGACCGGTGAAACGGCAAGGCATAGTACTCCCTTGCACGATTTCGCGTACCATACGATCGCGTTTCCCGTTCCCTCGGCAGGAGGGGACGGGCGGGCGATGGGGACCCATCGGCAAGCGTTCCCGACGCCCCGAGGGAGCGGGAAACGCGACCCGCAGGGCGGTCTTCCGAGGCTCCCGGACGTCGTCGCGCGCCGCTTGTGATGCTCCAGCATCACGGCGCGCCGCGCTCCTAGCCGGAAACCTCGGAAGACCGTCGTATGATGCGCGAAATCGTGCAAGGGAGTACTAGGTTCCCCTTCCCTTGCGGCGGGGCATGGGATATGCCCTTGCGGGCTGCCTGCGGTTTCCGTAATTTGGCGCGGTGGCGGAGTGGCTACGCAGCGGCCTGCAAAGCCGTGTACGCCGGTTCGATTCCGGCCCGCGCCTCCAGTGTAATCCGGCGTAGCTCAGTTGGCAGAGCAGATGACTGTTAATCATCGGGTCGCTGGTTCGAGTCCAGCCGCCGGAGCCAATAAAGACAAGGCCCTAGCCGAAAACGGCTAGGCCCTTGTTCTTTTGAAGTCACCAAGACGTCACCACGGGGACGCATTTCGGCGCCCTTTTCGGCCAACATCAATGAACGGCCGACCGGTCCCCTGGCGGGCTTTTGTCGAGCAACTCCTCGACGGCTTTCAGGATCAATTTCCACACCGCCACGTGACAACGGCACGAATGGTTCCGGATGCGTTGCAGACGTTCGGAGCGACAATGTCCGCTCTACCCCTCAGAGCAGACCATTTTCAGAGCAAGCACTGAAGTCCGCTAATGACCCAGGCTGTTCTCTAACTCGGGGTTGGATGTCAAGCTCTCCGTGATGCGCCTGCCGGGTTCACTGTTCTCTCCGCAGTAGGGGCTATGCCCTCTGCATGATGGCGTTGGAGGACGTCGGCGAATCAATCGTGCGCCTCGGACCTCCCCAAATAGTTCTTCAACACCCTCGGCCATAAGCAGACTCTCGCCGATCTTCAATAGCAACCGCACTTTGGCACATTGCGATGCCGGTGGAGGAAGCCGTCCACAGCATCATAAGCAGACCTAAAGACGAGTGTTAGAAGTCTGCAATTCTCGACGGCCTATTGACTTTAGCTCGCTCTCTTGCACCTTAGCCGGCTAGTCGCTGTCGTGAAACGAGCTTCGCCATTCCGAGAGTGCCGCGCCAGCCGCCTCGCGAACCATGTTCTCGGGGTCCGCTAGGGCGGCCTCGAAGAGAGAGATTTCAACCGCTCGCTTTAGGCTGGAATTCCGCGATACACTGAGCGGATGAAGAGGTCTGGTCTAAAAGCGAATGTCCTAAAGCCGCAAAGCCCACTACTCCGCCTTCGCCTGGCAGGGGCCCTAAATAAGTAACCGGCCCCGTTCCAGGGCCCTCGGCGACGCGGTTCATGGGGCGGTGCAGGCCTCCCGTCGCCGCCATCACTCACTCTTGCGGGCCTCGCTCCAAATCTTGCAGTCGCGCCAAATCTCGTCGGGCTCGAGCTCGAGCAGGTCGCAGAGGCGGCGAAACTCGGCAAGCTCCCTCTCGTCCACGTCGTAATCCGAGGTAATGATCAGATAGGCGACGCGCATTAGCGTCCGTGCCCGCTTGTGATCGCTCGAGACACGGCGGACCTTTTCCGAGAGCACCTGCTTCGCGGCATCGCCATCGCGCTCGAGCCCCTCGATGTAGTCGTCCAAGATGGCGCTCGCCTTGTCCACGTCAAAGGCCTGCAACGCTGGCTCGGTGCGAATGGCGAAGTTGATGCTGCAGCGCTCCTCGAGCTTGACTTCGTCGTCGGCCATGGCGGTCAGCGCGCAAACCGCCATGGCGGCCTTGAGGAAGTCCTTGTCCTGATAGCGCGACACCTCGGCCCCGAGCTTATCCAACAACGGCCGTTCCAAGACCTCTTCGACCTCGGCGCCATCGCCGGCACACCAGCGGCAACCGTATGTTTTGCTCATGATCGATACTCCCAATGGTCAGGGATTCCCCAAATGGCTCTCCCATGTTGGCGATGATGGTAGCACGAAGCGCTTTCCACGGCGAATGCGGGCGTAAACCGGCGGGCCACGTCAGGTCCGGCTCCATATCGACCTGATTGGGGACGGGAATCGCTGTCCGGGGGCCACTTCATCCACTGCGGGCACGTCTTGGCCTTCACCGGACACAGCTGTCCTGTCAGGCGATTTTAATACTGGTTGTCGACCCACTTCGTAGCGGCCGGCCGGAATGACCGCTGTGGGTGTGCGCCGTGGTAAGGCGGCGCTTTTCCAGTGGGTGCAAGTCCCACCCGGCGATCGCTCCAGCCGGAAGCAACCGGAGCAGTCATGGAGGTGACGAAATGGCTGAAGCCTTCGGTATAGCGTGTCACGAATTGGTCAGCCTCGACTTCCGTTGTGGGTCACAACCGGAAGTCAGCCGAAGCCACGGGAATGTCGGCTCCTGGGGGAAGAGCAGTCGTAGTGACGACATGACCGGAGAGTTCGTTGTTAGCCGCCCGGAACACCCTGGGTGTTCACGTAAAGTGCGTAGAGCGACTGGCTCGCGGCCATGAAGAGCCGGTTGCGCTTCGGCCCACCGAAACAAAGGTTGGCACAGCGCTCAGGTAAGGCGATGCGACCGATCTTCGTGCCATCAGGTGCGAAGACGAGAATGCCATCGAGTGCCTCGGTTCCCATGCCCCAGCCGCACCAAAGATTGCCATCGATATCACAGCGCATTCCATCTGGTGTTCCCCCCGGACCCGCGTCGATTAGCACCCGCTTGTTCATGATCTCCCGGCCATTTTCAGCGACATCGTAGGCAAGGATCTTCCGATGCGGGACACCGCGAGATTCGACGATGTACAAGAACCTTTCATCGGGCGAGAAGCAAAGGCCGTTCGGCCCCAGGACATCCGTGGTCACAAGCGAGATGTCGCCGCTCTCCCCGTCGATCCGGTATACGCCTTGCTCTAGTTCGGGCTCAGCCTTATGGCCCTCGTAGTTTCCTAGGATGCCAAACGGCGGGTCGGTGAACCAAACTGATCCATCCGATTTCACAACCACGTCGTTGGGCGAGTTGAGCCGTTTCCCCTGCCAGTTTTCGACCAGCACGGTGACCGTCCCGTCACACTCGGTACGAGTGACCCGTCGCCCCCCGTGCTCGCATGTGATGAGGCGACCGTGTCGATCGCGTGTGTTGCCGTTGGCAAAATTGGAGGGTCTGCGAAAGGCATTGACCGAACCAGTCTCCTCCTCCCACTTGAGGATCTGATTATTGGGTATGTCACTCCAGAGCAGATACCGCCCGTCACCGAACCACACCGGGCCCTCCGACCACCGGCAACCGGTGTAGAGGCGTTCCACGGCGGCGCTGAAAATGCGGTATTTCTCGAACCTCTCGTCGAGGGTCTCGATTGCCGGATCGGGATAACGGGGATGGTCGCGCCAACCGGCATTCAAGGGATTGTCTGTGGTCATGCTCGATCATTTCTCAATAATTAGGCTGATTGCCGGTAGGCTCCTACCGGCAGGCCGTCGCGAAAAACAACGATGCTGCCTCGCTCCATCACCTGCCACGGCTCATGGTGGGTCAAAGGCCGCGTCGTGATGACCGTGACAATGTCGCGCGGCGTGGTCTCTTTGGCGAAGTCAACCGTCAGTTCTGTGTCGATCAGGTGCGCCTCGCCGAAGGGCGCGCGCCGCGTTAGCCAGCTCAGATCCGTGCTGCAGTGGCAGTACAGGTAGCGCGAGTCGCAAAGCATCATGTTGAAGGTTCCGCAGCCGTTCAGCCTCGCGGTTAGCTCCCGGACGAGGCGCAACACCGCCATGTCCCTTTTGGGCGGAGCCGGATGATGCCGGCGGATTTGATCCAGAATCCAGCAGAACGCGTGCTCGCTGTCTGTTGTGCCGATCGGCTTGTAGAACCTGAGCGGCCAATCCTTCACCCCCTTCAGGCGCCCATTGTGCGCGAAGGCCCAGCTTCGTCCCCACAGCTCGCGTGTGAAGGGATGGGTGTTTTCCAGGCAAACGCGGCCGTTCGTTGCCTTGCGGATATGGCAAATGACGTTCAGGCTTTTGACCGTGTGCGTCCGCACCAATTCAGCGATTTTGGACTCGCAGCCGGGCAACGGGTCGTGAAAGGTCCGACATCCCCGACCTTCGTAGAAGGCGATGCCAAAAACGTCGATCTGCTCAAGGAACTTTTGAGTACTTGCGACCATCTCGTAGCATGCGCCGCCATCATTGGAGGAATCTCATTATTCCATGAGTTGGCTTATGACCTGATTGCGGAAAATGAGCGAATTATCGCCGCGGAATTCGACGCTGCCATCTGGGCGCACCAGGAAAAGAAACTGCAAAAGATCTCCGTTATGTCCTCTTCGATGGTTTTCGAAAGCTCTGAGGTATTCCCGACTCCTGAGGGAGAACAGCTAAAATGTCCGCCGCCTTTGTCCACCTACGGTTTTCAAAAGCTGGCCTGTGAATATTTCGCCAAGGGCGCCTGGGAACAGTATCGCCTCCCATATACCATCATGCGCCCATTCAATTGCATAGGAATTGGAGAGCAGCGCGCCAAGGTGGACAAGGTTGTCATGTCTGGAAACGTACAGCTTGCCATGTCACATGTGGTGCCAGACCTGATTCAAAAGATCATCAAAGGCCAGGATCCGTTGCATATTCTCGGTGACGGCAGCCAAGTGCGCCATTATACCTATGGCGGGGATCTGGGAGTTGGGATACGGTTGGCGATCGAGCATCCCGGCGCCATCAACGAGGATTTCAATTTATCCACAGCACGGACAACCACTGTGCTGGAACTTGCCGAAACCATCTGGAAAAAAATACATCCGGACAAAGAACTTAATTACGTCTCGGATACCCCTTTTGAATACGACGTCCAAAAACGGATTCCCGATGTTTCCAAGGCAAAGCGAGTATTGGGGTTCGAAGCGAATACCTCCCTGGACAAAGCGCTGGACGAGATCATTCCCTGGGTGGATGAGCAAATCCGCCTTGGGACGATTTAACGCCACCGGAAGTATTCATGTCCCACGATCCCATATCGATCATCATCCCTGTATACAACGAACAGGAAAACATCCGGGGTGTGCTGGATGCCATCCAAAGGGAGGTGAAGGATCCCTATCGCGTATTGCTTATTTTTGATTTCGACGAGGACACGACAATTGCCCCGGCCCAAAGCGCCGCGGAAGATTTTCAAATCGACCTCCGGTTGATCAGGAACCGGTATGGAAAAGGGGCGGCGAATGCGATTCGTACCGGATTGGAGGTAGCCGATACGGAGTTTATGGTGGTTACCATGGCCGATGGGTCGGACCCGCCTT
>JADFHR010000232.1 GCA_022567015.1 Pseudomonadota bacterium | reverse complement strand
GTGCGGTCGATGCCGCACGCCTGAAGCCGGTCGGCGGCCTGGGGCGACAGCAGCAGATGGTCGATGCGCAGGCCGTGGTCGCGCGCCCAGGCGCCGGCCCGGTAGTCCCACCAGGTGTAGCGGCCGGTCTCGCCGGTCAGGGCGCGGAAGGCGTCGGTCAGGCCGAGGTGCAGGATCTTGCGCAGGGCGGCGCGGGATTCGGCCCGGCAGAGCGCGTCGTCCCGCCAGCCTTCGGGGTCGAAGACGTCGCCGTCCTCGGGCGCCACGTTGTAGTCGCCGCCGAGGACGAACGCGTCCTCCGTGGCCAGCAGGTCGGGCACGTGGGCGTACAGGCGCTCCATCCACGCCAGCTTGTAGGCGAACTTGTCCGTGTCTACCGGGTTGCCGTTGGGCAGATAGATGGAGGCGACGCGCACGCCGCCGGTGACCGCCTCGATATAGCGGGCCTGGGTGTCGGCGTCGTCCCCGGGCAGGGCCGTCCGCACCACCTCGATGGGAAACCTGGAAAGCACGGCGACGCCGTTGTACGTCTTCTGCCCGGCGACGGACACGTTGTATCCCAGCTCCTCGATCTCGAGCCGCGGGAAGTTCTCGTCGGTGGTCTTGGTCTCTTGCAGGAGCACCACGTCCGGCGCGAAACCCTTCAGCCAGTCGACGAAGACGGGAAGCCGCGCCTTGATCGAGTTCACGTTCCAGGTGGCGATCCTGACCATCCGTACCCCGGCCCGCCCATGAAAAAGACCCGCCGCACGCGGGTCTCCTTATTAGCACAGGTCGGCGGCGGCCGTCAGATGGAGAACGAGGTGCCGCAGCCGCAGGTCGACGAGGCGTTGGGGTTCTTCAGCGCGAAGAACGACCCGATCAGGTCCTCCACGTAGTCCAGCTCGGCGCCCTTGATCAGGTCCAGCGAAACCCCGTCCACCACGACGCGGGCGCCGCCGTGTTCGAAGACCAGGTCGTCGTCGGTCTTCTTGTCGTCCAGCTCGAAGCCGTAGCGGAACCCCGAGCAGCCGCCGCCCGAGATGACGATGCGCAGCATCACGTCCGCCTTTCCTTCCTGCGTGACCAGCTCGGAAATGCGCCTGGCCGCATTGTCGGAAATCAGGATGGTCTGCTCGTTGGTGGCGGCGTTGCCGTCCGGCATGGAAAACCCCTTGAACTGAGCGCCTATCCGCGGCGCCATTGTAGCCCATCCCGCCCTCTTATGTAATCAGGGAAAACGTTTTGTCAAACAGGCACTTATACCGGTTTCGCGATATAACGAGCCGAATTCCATGTTTCGAGACACCGCCTTTGGCGGCTCCCCGGCATGGGGTAACCTGTTGACAAATATATCATTCCTCGTCCCTAGGCGCGGTTCGCGGAAGCGCGTCCCGAAGCACGGGCACGACTCGGGACTTTCGAGAGTCCGTATTACCCCTTCCCCCGTTGCCTGGCGGGGTTTGGCCCTTTAAGTTTCCCGCCATGACCGTCGTCCAGACCCTGGCTCCCTACGCCTGCGACCCGGGCGCGAGCCGCGGCCGGCTGTATCCCGAGCCCGAAAGCGCGACACGGACCTGCTTCCAGCGCGACCGCGACCGAATTATCCACGCCGGCGCCTTCCGGCGGCTGGCCTACAAGACCCAGGTCTTCGTCAACCACGAGGGCGACTTCTTCCGCACCCGCCTGACCCACAGCCTGGAGGTCTCGCAGATCACGCGCTCGGTGTGCCGGTCCCTGCGCCTGAACGAGGACCTGGCCGAGGCCCTGGCCCTGGCCCACGATCTCGGCCATCCGCCCTTCGGCCACGCCGGCGAGGACGCCCTGAAGGAGATGATGGAACCCTTCGGCGGCTTCGACCACAACGCCCAGTCCCTGCGCGTGATCACCCTGCTGGAGAAGCGCTACGTCGAATTCGACGGCCTCAATCTTACTTGGGAGACCCTGGAAGGGGTGGTCAAGCACAACGGCCCGCTCACCGGCGCCGGCGGCGACGAGCCCCTGCCCCGGGCCATCGCCGAATACGCCGGCACCCACGACCTGGAGCTCGGCACCTTCGCCGGGGCCGAGGCCCAGGTCGCGGCCATCGCCGACGACGTGGCCTACAACAACCACGACATCGACGACGGACTGCGCGCCGGCCTGTTCACCGTCGCCGACCTGGCCGAGGTGCCCCTGGTCGGGCCGGTGTTCGCCGACGTGGCGCGCGCCTACCCGGACGTGGACGAGTCCCTGCTCATCCACGAGGCGGTGCGGCGCATGATCGGCGCCATGGTCACCGACATCCTGGCCGAAACGGCGCGGCGCATCGAAGACATCGGACCGGCGACGGCGGACGACATCCGCCACTGCGGCCGGCCGGTGGCCGGGTTCTCCGACGGGATGGGTGAGAACGAGGCGGCGCTGAAGGCGTTCCTGTCCGAGAACATGTACGGCCACTACAAGCTGAACCGCATGACCAGCAAGGCGCGCCGGGTGGTCAAGGACCTTTTCCGGCTGCTGGTGGACGAACCGGAATGCCTGCCCACCGAGTGGCGGCGCCAGGCCGGGGCGCCGGGCAGCGCCGCCACCGCCCAGTTGGTGGCCGACTACATCGCCGGCATGACCGACCGCTCCGCCCTGGACGAACACCGCCGGATGTTCGACGTGCAGGCGCGCACCTCGTGAACCTGTTCCAGCACTTCCGCGAGCGCATCCTCGGCGTGGTCGGGGACCTGGCCGCCGAAGGCCGCCTTCCCGGCGGCCTGAGCACCGGGCGCATCACCGTCGAGCCGCCGCGCGAGGCGGCCCACGGGGACGTCACCACCAACGCCGCCATGGTCCTGGCCAAGCCGGCCGGGATGAAGCCGCGCCACCTGGCGGGGCTGCTCGCCGAGCGCCTGGGCGGGCTGGAGTCGGTCGCCGGCGCCGACATCGCCGGACCCGGCTTCATCAACATGCGCCTAGAGGACGCATTCTGGCACGCCCGGCTGGCCGAGATTCTGCGGGCCGGCCCGGCCTACGGCGATTCGGCGATGGGCGGCGGCGAGGCCGTCAACGTGGAGTTCGTCTCCGCCAACCCGACGGGGCCGCTCCACATCGGCCACGGGCGCGGCGCCGTGATCGGCGACGCCCTGGCGGCGCTGCTCGGGAAGGCGGGCTACAGGGTGACCCGCGAATACTACGTCAACGACGCCGGCGCCCAGGTGGACAAACTGGCGTTTGCCGCCCGCTGGCGGTACCTCCAGGCCCTCGGCGACCGGGTGCCCGACGAGGTGCGCGAGGATATCGGCGGGGATGGTTCCATAGAATATCCGGGCCAGTATCTTGTTTCGGTGGGCAAGGCATTGGCCGGGGAATATGGGACGCGATTTTGCACGGCGGCGGCGGACGAGTGGCTGCCCCCGGTCCGCGCGTTCGCCGTCGGCGCCATGATGGACCTGATCAAGGGCGACCTGGAGGCGCTCGGCATCCGCTTCGACGTTTTCACCTCCGAGCGCGCCCTGGTCGCCGCCGGCAAGGTCGACGACGCGCTGGCCTTCCTGGAGGACCGGGACCTGGTCTACACCGGCGTCCTCGAGCCGCCGAAGGGCAAGGCCCCGGACGACTGGGAGCCCCGGCCCCAGGTGCTGTTCCGCGCCACCCGGTTCGGCGACGACGTCGACCGGCCCCTGAAGAAAGCGGACGGCTCGTGGACCTACTTCGCCACCGACATCGCCTATCACCTGGACAAGTTCCGGCGCGGTTTCAAGACCATGATCGACATCTGGGGCGCCGACCACGGGGGCTACGTCAAGCGCGTGCAGGCGGCGGTCGAGGCGGTGACCGAAGGCGCCGGCACCCTGGACGTCAAGGTCTGCCGTCTGGTCAACCTGCTGGACGACGGCCGGCCGGTGAAGATGTCGAAAAGGGCGGGGTCCTTCGTCACCCTGCGCGACGTCATCGACGCGGTGGGCAAGGACGTGGTGCGCTTCATCATGCTGACGCGGACCAACGACAAGCCGCTGGATTTCGATCTTGTCCGGGTGACCGAGCAGTCCCGGGACAACCCGGTTTTTTACGTGCAGTACGCCCACGCCCGGGTGTGCTCGGTGATGCGCCACGCCGCCGAGATATTCGATGCCGGCGCCTTGCGCGCCGAGACCCTGGCCGAGGCCCGGCTGCAGCGCTTGACCGACCCGTCGGAGCTTGGTTTGATCAAGCTCATGGCGGGGTGGCCGCGTCTTGTGGAAGGCGCCGCCGAAACCCACGAACCCCATCGCGTCGCCTTCTACCTCAACGATCTGGCGGCGCAGTTCCATGCCCTTTGGAACAAGGGCAACGACGATGCCAGCCTCCGGTTCATCGTGCCGGCGGATCGCGAACTCACGGCGGCGAGGCTTGCCCTTGTGCAGGGAGTGGCTTATGTGATCGCGTCGGGGCTGACGGTTTTTGGCGTCACCCCGCTCGAGGAGATGCGTTGATGGCGGGCTCCGAGGAATCGGACGCAACGGGCGCCGCGGAAGTTTTCCCAACGGCGGATCGCAAGCCGGCGGGGCGCGGCAGGTTGAAAATTCGTTCCTGGCTCC
>JADFHR010000231.1 GCA_022567015.1 Pseudomonadota bacterium | reverse complement strand
GTGGCGATGCGGGGCATCGCGAAGCGTGCGCGACGCCGTCCGAAAGCCTTGGTAAGCCGCCGTTGCGGTCGCGTATGCGGCCCGTCGGAGGGCGTCGGAAAGTTTTGACGATGCACCACATCGCCTGCAACTTTCCTCCTGCCCGACGAGCCGCCTACGCGATCTCTATGAGTCTTGATCAGCGTCCCTTGGTATTAGGTGCCGGGCTGCGGGACGATCCTGAGATAGGGCTTTGGAGCCTTCCAGCCTTGCGGGTACTTTGCCTTGGCGTCCTCGTCGCTCACCGCGGGCACGATGATCACGTCTTCGCCGTGCTTCCAGTTGACCGGCGTCGCCACCTGATGGGTGGCCGTGAGCTGCAGCGAATCGATCACCCGCAGCACTTCGTCGAAGTTGCGGCCGGTGGCCATTGGATAGGTGATCATCAACTTGATCTTCTTGTCCGGTCCGATGACGTAGACGTTACGGACCGTCATGTTATCCATCGCGGTGCGCCCCTTGGCGCCGCCGGTGACATTCGGATGGATCATGCCGTAGAGCTTTGCGACCGCGAGATCGGAATCACCGATCATGGGGTAGTTCGGCGCCTGCCCCTGGGTCTCCTCGATGTCTTTTGACCAGGCTTTGTGGTCTTCGACCGAGTCGACGCTGAGACCGATGACCTTGACATTCCGTTTGTCGAACTCGGGCTTGATCTTGGCCACATAGCCGAGTTCGGTGGTGCAAACGGGCGTAAAGTCCTTGGGGTGCGAGAACAGGATCGCCCAACTGTCGCCGATCCAGTCGTGGAAGCTGATCGTGCCCTCCGTGGTTTCGGCGGTGAAATCGGGGGCCGTGTCTCCGAGTTGCAGGGTCATGGTTCCACTCCTCCTTGAGATCGACGGACCCGCCGCCCTTGCCAGCGTGCGCCTTGGCGATATGGGGCCCGTTCTGATTTTTTCCGACAATCCCCAGGTTACCCCTGGATTGGTGGCAGCATACCAGATCGTATTGCCGTGTGAAGCCGCGGCTCCGGTTGCCGGTGACCGGGCCACGCGTGGCCGCCGAACGGCGCATTCACCGCGGTCCGCTTCCAGGCGCCGGGCCGCCTTCGTGCCGCGCCGGGCCTCACCTCAGCGGTAGGCGACCCCATGGGGCTCGACGTTGGTCTTCACCTCGCCGATGGTGCTCAGGTCCGCGCTGTCGAGTACCAGGAGCAGGTCGTTGTCGCGGATGGTCACGAAGAGCTTCTTGCCATCGGGGCTGATCACCAGCATGTCGGGCCGCTCGCCGACAAATTCGGTCTTGACGATCTTGCGGTTCACCATGTCGATAATGGCGACCTGGTTGAGCTCACGCTGCACCACGTAGCCACGTTTACCGTCGGGGCTGAGGGCGAAGCCATGGGCGTCGCCCGGCACGGCGATCGCGCCGGCCACCTCGGCCTTCTCGAGGTCGATCTGCATCAGCTTGTTCTCGCCCGGCGCCGTCAACCAGGCGTTCCGCCAGTCGGGCGACGCAATGAAGGCCATGCTGCCGGCGGCGCCCGGGAGGGTCTTGATCACCTTGCGCATTTCCAGATCGACCACCGATACGGTGGCCTCGCCGGCGTTGACCACGAATGCCCGGCGGCCATCGGAGGAGAACACCGACATGATCGCCTTCTTGCCGGTGGGCATCGTGTACAACGCCTTCCGCTTGGCGATGTCGATGAGCGTGATCGTGCCCTCGCCGACGTTGGAGGCCAGCGCCCGGGTGCCGTCGGGCGAGAGCGAAACGTCATGCGCCTTCTTGCCGGTGGGGACGTTGGCCAACACCCGCCTCTTCTCGGCGTCGATAATCGACACCGTGCCGGCGCCGACGTTGGACACGAACGCCAGCTTGCCGTCGCGGCTGAAAATCACGTTGTGGGCGCCCTTGCCGGTGTCGATGGTGGCGATCACCTTGCCCGACGAGACGCCGATGACGATGACGTTGCCGGATTTCATGTTGGTGACCCACACCTCGTGGGCCCGGGCGCCGGCCGCCGTGCCGACGGCCGCGATCAGGAAAACGCACGTTCGTAAAAGGTGCCTGCCCATGGAATTATCCTCCCGTTGGCCACTTCGTGCTTTTCGCGTTTGAGTTCCCCCTGGCACGCGAGGATGCAGCATCGGCGGCGAAATCGCAAGCAAGGCTCGGCACCGGTCGCGGCGGGCGATCGTGACGGCAAGGTGCTCACGGCCGGGCCCGCGCCGGTGCGCCGGAAAACGTCCCGGGGGTCGCGGGGCGCCCCCCGCATACGTTGTCGGGGGGACACCCCCCGGTGGCCCCCCGGGGACGGCGGGGCTACCGCGCGCGTCTCAGGCGCCACCATCCGTTTTCGTTGACCGAATAGATCGGCTGGTAGTGGCGCACGTTGCGGGAATCCACCACCTGGGCAATCTGATTGTCGAGGAGGAGGATTTTGCCTTTGTAATTTACGCTGAGAATCGCGTGCGCGATCCTCAGGTTCATGTCCTGAAGGACGACGATGCGCATCGATTCCGCCTTCCAGCCCAGGGCGCGCAGCGTAAGGTACTTGGCGATGGCGTAATCCTCGCAGTCGCCGTCCTTGATGAAGAACTGCATGGGCGAGGCCCAGTAATCCCTGACCCCCCAGTTGATGGGGTCGATGATATACCGGTGCCGGTTCATGTACCGGTTGATGCTGTCGAGTTGTCCGCCGGGAGATGCGTCCCGGTTCAGCGCAATCAGTTGCTGCCAGTTCTTGTAGTAACACCGGGTGAACAGCGTCTCCTCGCACGGCCCCCTTTTCTCCGCCATCTGCCTGAAATGCCGCGCCAGGGCGCCTGTCCACTTGGGAAACGGTTTCAGTCCCGCGCGCGGGGTCTCCACGGCGCCGAATATGCCCACCGTGCGGGCGTGCGCGGCCGTGGTTCCGCCGACAAGGGCCAACGCGGCAACGCCGAACAGGACGGCCATGATGTCCCGGCGCATCGGTTTTGGCATCAAGGTCATGCCGTCGTCCTTCCGTCCTGTACCGATTTTTGAAAATTGGTACCAGGGCCGGAACGGTGCCACGGGGCGTTTAAGATTCGCTTAAAAGGCCGGCACCCAGGGCTATTCGCCCGGGATCGATGGTCGGAACCGTGCTCCGCGGACGCGCCTCAATCTTCCGGCAGGACGATCACCGAGTCGTCCCGATTTCCCCATTCCCCCCAGGATCCCAGGTAGTTCCGCACCTTGGGGTAGCCCAGCATCTTGAGGGCCAGATAGGTGTTGGCGGAGCGGTAGCCGCCCTGGCAGTAGGGGATGATGGTCTTGTCGGGGGTGACGCCCCGGGATTCGTAGAGTTCGCGGATTTCCCCGGCCGGCCGGAAGGCCCCCTTGGCGTCCAGATGGTCCCGCCAGAAAACATGCACGGCGCCCGGAATCGTCCCCACGCGCCGGGCCCGTTGTTCGGTGCCCCGGTATTCGGACTCGCGCCGGGTGTCCACCAGGATGACGTCGGGATCGTCGATGGCGTCATGAACGTCGAAACGGGTCGCCAGACGGTCCAGTCTCCGGCCGCCCTTGCAGGCGGCCGGCGCGACCGGAGCCGCCGCCGCCGTCAGGTCATAACCCGCTTCTTCCCAGGCCCGCACGCCCCCGTCCAGAAGCCTGGCGTCCGGATGGTCGAGGACCTCGAGCAGCCAGACGCCGCGCGCCGCCCGTTCGCCGGACTCGCCGTCGTAGAAGACGACGGTCGTAGCGTCGGTCACGCCGCGCATGGAGAACAGGTTCTTGAACATCGACAGGAAGGCGTTCAAGGGCGCTTCGGCGGTGTCGTTGAGACTGATGCCATAGAGGTCGAAGTGGGCCGTCCCCTCGATGTGGCCGGTGGCGTAATCGTGGGCCGCGCGCACGTCGATGAGGGCGACCTCGTCGAGGCGCGCTTTCAGGTCGGCGGGGGTGATCAGATGTTTCGGTTCAGCGAATCCTTTGTAAGACATCGGGTCGACCTCCCTGGAACCGGTGTGCGTCGGCGGACCGTTCGACCGGCCTGCCATGGCGGGGCCGGGCGCCGGGAGTGTAGCACACATCCGCCGCCCGGCGGACGGCGGCGGTGTGAACGGGCCGACGGTGAACGGCCTTTCGCCGCCGCCCGGCGCCACATCCAAGGAACCGGTCCGACCGGCAGCGGAGGGAACCGGCCCCGTGGCGGCGATCACGTTCCTGTTCGTTTATACCAAGGGGACGGCGATTGCGGCCTCGGCGGGCCTTTGGGCCCGGCGCTTTGAAGATCGCCGGATCGTTGGTGTATAATCGGGCTTCCGGGTACCCGAGGACACGGCCGCCGCCGCCACGGGTGTCCCTGTGGGCGCGGGCGCGACGTCGGGGCAGGCCCCCAGGCGCGGAGACCGTTTTTCCGGGACAATGAGGAAAGCGAGGTAGGGGGAATTAATGCCAGAGGTTGTCCATCCCGTCGTTCTCTCCGGGGGCGCCGGCACCCGGTTGTGGCCCGTATCGCGGACCCTCTATCCCAAACAGTTGCTGCCCCTCGTCTCCGAGCGGACCATGCTGCAGGAGA
>JADFHR010000230.1 GCA_022567015.1 Pseudomonadota bacterium | reverse complement strand
GTCGATTTGAGCGGCGCCTACGCCAACGGCTGGCTGTTTTCCGCCGCCGTGCTGGTGGCCGGGACGCTCCTCCTTGGCCTCGGCTTCAAGGAACGGCGGTGACGCCGCCTCCCGCCGCCCACCCTAGCCACTGAGCACCGAACAGCGCTGGATGGAACGCTCGGCGACCATGTGGTCGGTGGCGTCGCGGAACTTCTTGTAATGGGGGGTTTCGCGGTGGGCGTCGAGGGAGCCCGCCTCGGTGTATTCCTCGTAGAAGAACAGCGTATCCGCGTCGTCCTCGGAGAGCAGAACGTCGAATCGGTGGCAGTCGGGCTCGTCGCGCCGCGCCGCCCGGGCGTTCTCCAGCACGTGCGCCCGGAATTCGTCGGCGGTGCCGGGTTTCAGCTTGACGGTCACGATGATGGCGAAGTGGGTCACGGTGTCCTCCCATGGCGGCGGCCCGGCGGGCCCGGGGGCCGGCGGACCGGAGATGTTCAGAGATGTATGGACAACCTTACCCCGATTTTTGAATATGCGGACCGGAACATTTCTTTGGGGAGGAACGAATATCATGGGGACGGACACGAAAATCCTGCGCACGGCGGACATCTGCGACGACCACGGGGACGCCGTTTCCGTGTGCGAGCTTTCCTTCCATGATTACGCCGCGCGCAACCATTTCCACGGCGAAATCGTGACCTTCAGCACGTTCGAGGACAACAAGGGGGTGCGCGACGTGCTCGACAGGGGCGGCCGGGGCAAGGTGCTGGTCATCGACGGACGCGGCTCGCCGCGCCGGGCGCTGTGCGGCGGCAACATCGCCGCGCAGGCCCAGAAGAGCGGCTGGGAGGGAATCGTGATCAACGGCCGCATCCGGGACGCACACGAATTCGCCGACCTGGATTTCGGCGTCAAGGCGACCGGCACCACGCCCAGGCGCCCCAACCACGGCACCATCGGCAAGGCCGACGTTCCGGTGACCTTCGGCGGCGTCACCTTCCGCCCCGGCGAATACCTGTATGCCGACGGCGACGGCGTCATCGTCTCCGGGGCCCCCGTCCATGACTGAGGCGGCGGACGAATTCGAGACGCTGCACGAGATCGTCAAGCGGGCCCGCGAAAACCTTTCCCGCGACGTATGGGACTACGTGGTCGGCGGCGCGGAGACCGAGACCACCCTGAAGCGCAACCGGCGGGCCCTGGATTCCATCGCCTTCCGGCCCCGTGTGCTGCGGGACGTGTCCGCCGTCGACTGCTCGTCCACCTTCCTGGGGGAAAGGCTGCGCATTCCGGTCGTGCTGGCGCCCATCGGCTCCCTGGAGGACGTCGAGTCCGGCGGCGGCGTGACGGTGGCCAGGGCGGCCGGGGAATTCGGCGTCGCCTCCATGCTCAGTTCCGTGTGCAGGCCCGGCCTGGAGGAGGTCGCCGCCGCCTCCGACGGTCCGCTGATCTACAACCTGTATGTGCGCGGGGACGCGGACTGGATCGCCGATCACGTACGCCGCGCCGTGGACGCCGGCTGCCGGGCGTTCTCCGTGACCGTGGATTCGGCCATCTACGGCCGCCGCGAACGCGACCTCGCCAAACGCTACAAGAGCTCCGCGCGCCGGCGGTTCACCGGCATGGAGTTCCAGGCCGGGTTCACCTGGGACCACCTGAAGCGCATACGGGACGCCATCGATATCCCCCTGATCGTGAAAGGCATCGCCACCGCCGAGGACGCGGCGACGGCCTGCGCGTTGGGCATCGACGTGATCTACGTCTCCAACCACGGCGGACGGCAGCTCGATCATGGCCTGGGCGCGATCGAGGTCCTGCCCGAGGTGGTTCGCGAGGTGGGCGCCAAGGCCGCGGTCGTGGTGGACGGCGGTTTCATGCGCGGTACCGACATCGTCAAGGCAATTGTCCTGGGCGCCGATGCGGTGGGCATCGGCAGGCTGCTGTGCTTCGGCCTGGCGGCGGCGGGCCAGGCCGGGCTGGTACGCGTCCTCGAACTCCTGGAGACCGAGATCAAGACCTGCCTCGCACTCCTTGGCGCCGACAGGTTCGACGTCCTCGATCAGTCCTACCTGCACCCGGCGCAGCCGGTGGACCGGGCCCATGGCCTGAGCGCGTTTCCCCTGCTCGACGAGGGATACTGAGGCGGCCTCCCCCTCACGTCTTGGCACCGCCGCGCACGAATTCGTAAATCCGGGTGAAGTCGCTTCCCGGCATCGCCGCATCGGCCCGCCGCCACACATCCGCGACCGCCGCGCCGACGGCGGCCGGCGTGTCGGCGGCGCGGACGGTCTCCAGGTAGAGGCGCACGTCCTTGGCCATGAGCGCCATCTGGAAACCCGCGTCATAGGTGCCGGTCTGGATGCGGTTGGGGAACTTGTCGCTGGTCGCGGTGTTGCGTCCGGTGGAAACGTTGACCACGTCGAGCATGGTCTGCAATTGGAGGCCCTGGGCGAGCCCGAAGGCCATCGCCTCGGACGTCGCCGCCATCGCGGTGGCGGACAGGAAGTTGTTGATCAGCTTCATGGCCTGGCCCTGGCCGGCCCTGTCCCCCACATGGAGCGGGTTCCGGGCCATCGCCTCGAGGACGGCGCGGTGGCTTTCCAGCAGCGCCGCGGGCCCCGCCCACATCACCGTCACCGTGCCCGCCCGTGCCCCCGCCTGGCCGCCGCTGACGGGCGCGTCCACGTAGGCGACGCCGGCCCCGGCGAGCACGGCGTGAGCCTGCTCCGCGGCGGCGATGCCGATGGTCGAGAGGTCGATCACCGCGGACACGGCGCGCCCGGCCAGCGCGGCCAGCTCCCCGGCCACGGCCAGGGTGGCGGCGCCGTCCGGCAGGCTCAGGAACACCGTCTCCGCCGCCCCGCCGACCTCGGCCAAGGACGCCGCGGCCCTGGCGCCGCCGGGTGTGCGGGCCTCGGTGCCGGCCTTGTCGTAGACGATGAGGTCGAAACCGGCGGCGGCGATGTTGGCGGCCATGGGACCGCCCATGGCGCCGAGCCCGACGAAGCCGAAACGGGCCGGGCTCATGCACCGCCGCCCGGGTCTATGCCGTCTTCGTCGAGGACTTCGCGGGCCAGGCGGAACGCCCCGACGCCGGCGGGGACGCCGCAATAGATGGCGATCTGCAACAGGGTGTCCTTGAGTTCGTCCAGGGTGCAGCCGTTGCCCAGGGCGGCGCGGAAATGCAGCTTGAATTCAGCGGGCCGGTTGAGCGCCGAAAGCATGCACAGGTTGTTGAGGCTGCGCTGTTTCCTGCTCAGCACGCCGTGGCCCCAGGAGGCGCCCCAGCAGTATTCGGTGACCAGCTCCTGGAATTCCCGGTTGAAGTCGTCGGCGCCCGCCAGCGCCCGCTCCACGTGTTTCTCTCCCAGGACTTCCTTGCGAACCCTGAGGCCGGTCTCGTAGCGTTCCGATGCCATGGTGATGCCCCTCCTGTCATTGAACAAAGCGATTGTGCGTGCGGACGCCGGTAAATAAAGGTCCGCGCCCCGCCCGGCTTGTCGCCCGGCGGTTCGCCCAAACCGGTCGTCGGAGATCGGTTGGAGCCTCCGCGGCGGGTCCGTCAGCTGCCCACGTTGGCGTTCCAGTAATCGATGCTCAGGTTCCGCATGAGCCGGTCGTGACGCAATTCCAGGCAGTGCCGGAGACTGTCAAAGCGGAACCCGGTGATGGATTCCCTGCACCAGTCGTATTCCGCCTTGGCGCGGGCGAGCGCCGGGCTCTCCGTCGCGTCGATCCCCTCTTCGCCGGCCATCTCCTCCCACACGGCGGCCCGGCGCTGGGCGCCGACACGGCCGTTCCGGGGAAGCGCGTTGACCATGCGCCCGAGCAGGCCGGCGGCTTTCGCGTCGGCGCTGCCGTCGACGACGCGGGAGCCGAGGCTCCGCAACGGCCCGACGGCGCGGGCGATCTCGCCGGCCGTCAGCGGATCGGGATCGCCTTGCCGGGGCACCGGCACCAGCGATGCGTTGGCCCCCACCTCGATCCTCGCGCCGACCGCGCCAAGCGCGGCGAGGACGTCCTCGCGAAGGCGGACGGAAACGGCCGTGAACCCGCGACGCTCCACGAACACCACGTGGGGCTCGGCGGGCAGCCGGCGCTCGGCGCCGTCGGCGTCCGTCACCACCAGGGTGAAGGCGCCCGGCGCCGCCGGCGCGTACGCGGTGCCGACATCCGGCGGCGGCCGGTCGCGCTGCAGGCAAAAGGCGCTGATGTCGGCCTCGCAAACGCCGTCGGCGCAGGTCAACGGGATGCCGTCGTCGATGGCCAGGACGGCCAGAACCTGGGGCGCGGCCCAGGCCCCGTTATGGGCGGCGGCCAGGACCAGACCGGCGGCAAACGAAAGAACAAACCCGGTACGCATCGAACCCTCCTCTGGCGGCTAATACCAAGGGTCGCTGATCATGACCCGACGAGCCGGCTTACCAAGGTTTTCGGCCCTAAGTGTGCGCTGTGGCGATGCGGGGCATCGCGAAGCGTGCGCGACGCCGTCCGCAAGCCTTGGTAAGCCGCCGTTGCGGTCGCGTATGCGGCCCGTCGGAGGGCGTCGAAAAGTTTTGACGATGCGCCGCATCGCCTGAAACTTTCCTCCT
>JADFHR010000229.1 GCA_022567015.1 Pseudomonadota bacterium | reverse complement strand
TACCAAGGCTTCCGGACGGCGTCGCGCACGCTTCGCGATGCCCCGCATCGCCACAGCGCACGCTTAGGGCCGAAAACCTTGGTAAGCCGGCTCGTCGGGTCATGATCAGCGATCCTTGGTATTACCCCCCGGCGTCCGGCGCGGCCGGTCAGCGGGCGCCCGGGCGCGGACGTGTCCGCCGCCCTGCCGGCTGCCGGGGATACGCGGGGAAGACATGGCGCTACCCTCCCGCTCCTCACCCGGGGGAGTCGAAAAAACCGGGTCCGGCGCGCCCGAGCAATTCGCCGCCGGCATCGCGGCCGATGGCGTCCGCATCGGCGGCCGCGCCCTGGCGCGCGCATTCGATCAGCTCGGTGCCGTCGGGACGGGCGATCAACCCCCGTAACGTCAAGGTCCCGCCGGCCGCCACCTCGGCCAGCCCGGCGATGGGGGTGCGGCACGATCCGTCCAGAACCTCGAGCATGGCCCGCTCCGCCGTCACCCGCGCCGTGGTCGCCGCGTGGTCGAGCGGCGCCAGCAGTTCCCGGGTGCGCCGGTCCCCGGTCCGGCAGGTGATGCCGATGGCGCCCTGGCCCACCGCCGGCAGAAGCTCTTCCGGTTCGATGACGGCGGTCACCGCGTGCGTCAGGCCGAGGCGCTTGAGCCCGGCCATGGCCAGCAGGGTGGCGTCCACCTCGCCGTCTTCCACCTTGCGCAGCCGGGTGTGGATGTTGCCGCGGAACAGGACGACCCGGAGGTCCGGGCGGCGGTGCAGGATCTGCGCCTGGCGCCTGAGCGAGGCGCTGCCGACCACGGCGCCCTCCGGCAGCCCGGCGATGCTTTCGGCCTTGGACGAGATGAAGACGTCGCGCGGGTCCTCGCGCTCCAACGTGCACGCCAGGGCGATGCCGTCCGGCAACCACGTGGGCAGGTCCTTCATCGAATGCACCGCCAGATCGATGCGGCCGGCGAGCATGGCCTCGTCGATCTCCTTGGTGAAAAGCCCCTTGCCGCCGACATCGGCCAGGGGGCGGTCCACGACCTTGTCGCCGGTGGTCTTGATGACCGTCACCTGGACGGCGTCCGCGGCGCCCAGCTCGGGGTGCGCCGCGACCAGGCGGGCGCGGACCTCCTCCGTCTGGGCCAGGGCCAGGGGACTGCCGCGGGTGCCGATGCGCAATAGGGGTGCCGTGGTCATCGGTGTCCAGAAATGTGGCTGCCGGGCGGCGTACGGAGTAGGACCAACCGTAGATGATATTGGTATAAGGTGCGCCTGCGATTGAACAAGGGGCTTTTTCGATGATCGTGCTCGGCATCGAGACCAGTTGCGACGAGACCGCGGCGGCCGTGGTCACCGGCGACCGCCGGGTGCTGGCGGACGAGGTGCTGTCGCAGCTTGACGAGCACCGGCCCTTCGGCGGCATCGTGCCCGAGATCGCGGCGCGCTCCCATCTCGAGCACCTCGACCGCATGGTCGCCCGGGCCATGGAGGCGGCGGACTTAGGCTTCGACGATCTCGACGGCGTCGCCGCGACGGGCGGCCCGGGGCTGATCGGCGGGCTCCTCGTCGGGGTGATGACGGCGAAGGCCATCGCCGCCGTCAACGATCTGCCGTTCCTCGCCGTCAACCACCTGGAGGGCCATGCGCTGACCGTGCGGCTGACCGATGGCGTGGTATTCCCCTATCTTCTCCTGCTGGTTTCCGGCGGCCACTGCCAGTTGCTTGTCGTCGAGGGGGTGGGGGCATACCGGCGCCTCGGCACCACCGTCGACGACGCCCTCGGCGAAGCCTACGACAAGACCGCCAAGATGCTGGGACTGGGCTTTCCCGGCGGCCCGGAGGTGGAGCGCGCCGCCGAGGACGGCGACCCTTCGCGGTTTCCCCTGCCGCGCCCGCTCAAGGGCCGGGCCGGGTGCCACTTCTCGTTTTCCGGCCTCAAGACCGCGGTGCGCCATGCCGTCGACGCCCTGCCCCCGGGGCCTTTGCGCAAAAAGGACGTGGCCGACATGTGCGCCTCGTTCCAGGCCGCCGCCGGCGACGTGCTGGTGGACCGCTGGGCCAACGCGATCGAGGCCTTCCGCGCCCGGCACCCGTCGGCCGACACCCTGGTCGTCGCCGGCGGCGTCGCCGCCAACCGGACCTTGCGCCGGCGCCTCGCGGACCTGGCCGGGGAACACGGGATGAGGCTGGTGGCGCCGCCGGCGCGCCTGTGCACCGACAACGCGGTGATGATCGCCTGGGCCGGCGTCGAACGGCTCGGGCTCGGTCTCACCGACGGCCTGGACTTCGCCCCGCGCCCGCGCTGGCCCCTCGATCCCGACGCGCCGCCGGCCGTCGGCGCCGGGGTGAAGGCCTAGGTGTTTAGTCCTGGAGTGTGGTGGTGTAGACATATGTCATCACATGAAGGATGAGTTACGGGCCAGATACTACACGGCAGCGCCAAGACGACGCACGCGATCCGAAAAGTCGACACCGCCGGGACGACCTGTTGGGCGGGGCGAGCCGTTCGCCGCCGATGATATCCCCCGTTTGCGCGCCCGCTTACGGCCGTGGCGGCCCGGCCAAGCGGCCCTTGCCTCGGACACGCGGTTACGGGCATAAAGGGTCCGCGACCGGAGAAACCAACGTGCCATGAACAGGATCGGCATCATCGGCGCGGGCGCGTGGGGGACGGCGTTGGCCACGGTCATGCACCGGGCGGGACGCCAGGTGGTGGTCCAGTGCCACGAACCCGAGGTGGCCGAGGCCATCAACCTGACCCACGAGAATTCCCTCTACCTGCCCGGCATATCCCTGGACTCCGGGATCCAGGCGACCACGGACCTCGCCGATGTGGCGGAGACCGACGTCGTTCTGCTGGTGGCGCCGGCGCAACACCTGCGCGCCATATGCGAAAAGATGGCGCCGGCCTGGAAGGCCGGGGTGCCGGCGGTGATCTGCGCCAAGGGCATCGAGCAGGATACCTGCGCGCTGATGAGCGAAGTGGTCGCCGAAACCCTGCCCGAAGCACGCGTCGCCGTGCTGTCGGGTCCCACCTTCGCCACCGAGGTGGCGCGCGACCTGCCCACCGCGGTGACCCTCGCCTGCGGCGACGTGGAACTGGCCGAGAGGCTGATGGCCGCCCTGGGAACGCCGCATTTTCGCATCTACCGCTCGGCCGACCTGATCGGCGCCCAGGTGGGCGGCGCGGTGAAGAACGTGCTCGCCATCGCCTGCGGCATCGTCACCGGGCGCGGGCTCGGAGAAAACGCGCGGGCGGCGCTGATCACCAGGGGGCTGGCCGAGATCGTGCGCCTGGGCACGGCGAAGGGCGGACAGGCCGAAACCCTCGCCGGCCTGTGCGGGCTGGGGGACATCACGCTGACCTGCAACAACATGCGATCGCGCAACTTCTCGCTTGGCGTCGAACTGGGCCGGGGCAGGACCCTGGTCGAAATCCTGGCGGCGCGCACGTCGGTGGCGGAAGGCGTGTACACCGCCTCCTCGGTCACCGATCTCGCCGGCCGCCTCGACGTCGACATGCCCATCTGCGTGGCCATAGACGGGGTGCTGCACCAGTTCGCCGACATCGATTCGACGATCGCCGAGTTGCTGGCGCGGCCCTTCAAGGCGGAAGCGCCGGTGAGCCGGGCCGCCGAGGCGGCGTCGTAAACGGGCGGATGCACGCCCCATCGAAACGGAAGCGTGAGTCCGCTTCTCCCCCAACCGCTTGTCCAGGAGAGGCGTCATGATTTACGTGATCACCTGCGTCGACAAACCCGGCCATGGCGAGGTGCGCAAGGAAATGCGCACGGCCCACCTGGCCTACCTTCGGGATCTCGGCGATACGCTGTTCGCCGCCGGCCCGACACTTACCGATGACGGCTCCACCGTCACCGGCAGCGTGATCCTGGTCGACCTGCCCGACAAACAGACCGCCGAGACCTTTGCCGCCAACGATCCCTACGCCACGGCGGGGTTGTTCGAGAGCGTCACCATAAAGGCGTGGAAGAAAGTGTTCCCCGAGGACTGATGCCGATGGCGTACTGGCTGGTGAAATCGGAACCGGGCGCCTGGTCGTGGGACGACCATGTCAAGGCCGGCGTGGCCGAATGGGACGGCATCCGCAACCATCAGGCGGCGGCCAACATGAAGGCCATGAAGGTGGGCGACAGGGCCTTTTTTTATCATTCGGTCAACGAGAAATGCATCGTCGGCATCCTCGAGGTGGTCACCGAGTACCATCCCGACCCCACGGACCCGACGATGCGCTTCGGCATGGTGGACTTCAAGGCGGTGACGCCGGTGAAGGACCCGGTGACCCTCAGGCGGATCAAGGATGACGGCCGCCTCGACCACCTGGCCCTGGTCCGCCAGTCGCGGCTTTCGGTGATGCCGGTGGACGCCGCGGCATGGAGGATCATCTGCGCCATGGCGGGGGTCCCCGCATAATACCAAGGGTCGCTGATCATGACCCGACGAGCCGGCTTACCAAGGTTTTCGGCCAGGAGCGTGCGCTGTGGCGATGCGGGGCATCGCGAAGGGTTGCGCGACGCCGTCCGAAAGCCTTGGTAAGCCGCCGTTCCGGTCGCGTATGCGGCCCGTCGGAGGGCGTCGAAAAGTTT
>JADFHR010000039.1 GCA_022567015.1 Pseudomonadota bacterium | reverse complement strand
GCGCATGTTCGGCCGTCTTAAGGACTTCCGCAGAATCGCCACCCGATACGACCGCCTCGCTCAAAACTTCCTCGCCGCCGTCTGTCTCGTCGCTACCGTCTGCTACTGGTTATGAGTCCGGAGCCTAATACCAAGGGGACTGGCGGAAGACGACGGGAAAACGCGGGAAAAGACGCCGCCCCGGCGGCACGGGCCGCCGGGCGACCCGCTGGCTATACCCTACGCTTCGAGACTTCCGGCGTCATTCAACTGGAAAGGAAACAGGGGTATCGCGCCACAGCATGCCTTCGGCGTAACCGGCGCTAGGAAACCCGGACGCGAATAAACGGCGGCCGCGGGCCTGCGGGACGGCTATCCGGATAATCTAACCCATTGGAGTAATACAAGACCGGGCCATCACGGACTATATCTATAGTTGGGATGCCAAACCGGTTTTTTCCTTATAGGTTTACATGGCCGTGTCCGGCCAGGCGGCCTGCGCCGAGGCGGGACCGTCGCCGGCAGGCGCCGCTTTTCCGGCGGAACGCGCCTATGGTCGCGGTCGGGAATTCCAACCCTGAAAGACCGGCCAGGACGGCCCGCGCCGCCCCTTTCGGTCAACGGCCAGACCATGGATCGCCGGCGTGCAGCCGCGCCTTTGGCGCGGACACGGTGCAAAGGTTGAGCCGGTGAATACGGTGACCCGGGCAATCGGTCGCATTGCGGGCTCCAGGGTGAACATCCGCGCCCGGTTCGTCCTCGGATTCGCGGTCGTTTGCGTCATTTTGGCCGGCGCCGTCGTGGCGGTCCTCTCGAGGATGGGCAGCGTCGAGGCCGAGATCGACCGCATAGCCCACCTGCGCGTCCCCACGTCCATCTCCAGCGCGAGAATGGCGAACGACATCAACGCATCCCTCGCCGCGTTGCGCGGCTGGATGCTCACCGGGGAGTCGTCCTTCAAGGCGGAGCGCGCCGCGATCTGGCGCGACATCGATGCCGTCAGCGCGGACATGGACCGGCTGTCGGCGCGGTGGACCGACCCGGACACCGTCGCGCGATGGAAGGCGGTCAAGGCCACCCTGGACGCGTTCCGGGCGGCGCAACGGCGGGTCGAGGACCGGGCCCACGGCGCCGGGGAGAGACCGGCGACAACGCTCCCGTTCATCGAAGCCGCGCCGCACGCGGCAAGGCTTCTCGATGACCTGCTCGGGCCCAGGCAGGCGGACGGTTCGCGCAGCGGCGGCATGGTCGCCGACCAGAGACTGCTGCTGGCCGAAGAGACGCTCGCCGCCGAGGCCGATATCGCCCTGCTCAAGACGATTGTGCTGGCCCTGTTTTCCGCCGGCCTGGCGACCGCCTGGGTGATCGCGGCCGGGATCCTGCGCTCCATCGTCGAGCCGGTACGCGCCATCACCGCGGCGATGTCGAGCCTGGCCCGAGGCGACACCGAGGTGCGGGTGCCGGCACGGGACCGCGCCGACGAATTCGGCGATATGGCCGAATCGATTCAGGTCTTCAAGACCAACGCCATCGAGCGCCGCCAGGCAGAGCAGCGTTTCCGTACGCTTCTGGATGCGACCCCGGACGCCATGGTGATCACCGACAAGGACGGCCTTATTATGCTGGTCAACGAACAGACGGAGAGGATGTTCGGCTACCGGCGGGAGGAACTGCTTGGTCAAAAAGTCGAGCGGCTGATACCGGCACGCTATCGAAAGCCGCATCTGGAACACCGAAATGGCTACCTTGCCGATCCCCGCACCCGGCCCATGGGCCAGGGCGGGGAGCTGTACGGCCTGACCAAGGATGGCCGTGAATTTCCGGTCGATATCAGTCTCAGCTCCGTCCAGACCGACGAGGGAACCGTGGTCTTGGCCTTCACAAGGGACATCACCGCGCACAAGAAGGCGACGGAGACGATCAGGAACCTGACAAGGTTTCCCGACCAGAACCCCGGTCCGGTGATGCGCATCACCAAGGACGGCACCCTTGCCTATGCCAACGAGGCAAGCGCTCCCGTGTTGAAGTCCTGGCAATCGGAAGTCGGTCAGGCGGTGCCGGAAGACTGGCGCCATATGGTGTCCGAGGTTCTCCGGACCGCCCGAACACGGACCATGGAATACCAGTACGGTTCCCGCATTTTCTCGCTGATGATTACGCCGTACCCCGAGTACAGCTATGTCAATGTCTATGGCCACGACATCACCGAACGCCGGCGTGCCGTGGACGAACTGCGGCACCAAAGCACCGTGCTGGACGTCCTTTACAGGATCGCGGCCATTGCCAACGAGGCGGATGTCCCCGAGCACGCGATGGCCACGTCGGTCCAATACATCTGCATCGCCATGGGGTGGCAGGTGGGACACATCTACGTCCCCAGTGACACATCGCCGAACGCCCTGGTTTCAAGCAAACTCTGGTACCTGGAGGAGCCCGGCCGTTTCGCCGCGTTCCGGAAGATATCCGAGAACCTCGAATGCCATAGGGGCGACGGCTTGCTGGGTCGGGTGCTCGCCGACGGAGAACCCGCGTTCGTGAATGTGACCAGGGAAGAGGATTTCCTCAGGGCCAAGGCGGCGGATGACGCCGGTCTCAGGACCGGCATCGCCATGCCGGTATTCGTCGGCCAGGAGCTGGTGGCGGTGCTCGAGTTCTTCTGCACCCGGGCTTTGCATACCGATCAATCGTTGTTGCAGATTCTGCACAACATCGGGACACTGCTCGGACGGGTGTTCGAGCGCAAGCGCGCCGAGACGGCGCTGACGGCGAAGGAACGGGCGCTGTGGAAGCGCGTCAAAGAGCTGCGCGACACCCGGCGGCAACTGGAGGAGAAGAACCTTGAGCTGGGCGCCCACCGGGACCAACTGGAGGAGAAGGTGGCGGAGCGCACGGCGGAGGTTCAGCGGCAGGCCGAACGGCTCGCCCAGGCGCTGCAAAAGGAACAGGAGCTCAACACCCTGCAGCGCGAATTCGTCTCCCTGGTGTCCCATGAGTTCCGCACCCCGCTGACCATCATCGACAGCGCCGCCCAACGGCTGGTCCGGTCCAAGGACAAGATGACGGCGGAAGACCTGGCGACCCGGACCGGAAAGATCAGGGCCGCCGTCAGGCGGATGACGGGGCTGATCGAGGGCACCCTTAATGCGTCCCGCCTGGACGCCGGCGAGATCCGCATGGAACCACGGCCCTGCGACCTGAAGGCGCTGGTCCGGGAGGTCTGCGCCCGGCAGGCCGAGATATCCAAGTTCCACGACATCCGCGTCGACGTGGACGGGCTTCCCGAGGAAATCCATGCCGATGCGGGGCTTCTCGATCAGGTTTTCACGAACCTGTTGTCGAATGCGGTGAAGTACGCGCCGAACGACCCCCGCATCGAGGTCAAGGGATGGACGGACGGCACGTTCGCCGCACTGTCGGTGTGTGACCACGGCGTTGGGATACCGGCCGACGACCTCCCGCGCATGTTCGAGCGCTTCTTCCGGGCCCGGACATCCGCTGGAATCGGCGGCACCGGCATCGGCCTCAACCTGGTCAAGCGGCTCGTGGAAATGCACACGGGCACCACCAAGGTGGACAGCGTCGAGGGTCAGGGTTCGGTGTTCACCGTGCGCCTGCCCATCGGCCCGCGCGCCGCCGGCGCGCCGGCCCAAGGGACCGGTGACCGAGCCACGCCCGTGCTCGGCGAAGTCAAAAGCGCGCTCGCCACCTGAACGCCGGGATCATGGAAAGCCGACCCCTGGTTTATCCGGAAAATCCGCAGCGCGGGGACCGCACCCGGGGCCGGCGATCGCAAGCAGCCGGAGGCAAGGCCGTCAATCGGGCCTTCCCCGCAGTAATTCACGTCCAATGTTGTAACGCGCGGTCTCGTCGGCCAGCGGGCCGCCCCTAATTTTCCGCGGGCCGCCCTTCGGTTCCACGTCATCAGTGTCCACCGGGACGGCCAACATGGCCTCCGCCTCGCGCACCGTGTCCCTTATCGTACGGACGCGATCCCGCGCATTGTTGAGGTGCATCCAAAGCCGGGCAATCTCGGTTTCGGCCTCCTCCAGCCTGCGCTGCAGGTCAGCCACCTCTTCGTGCGTAGGTGCGCTCGCAAGTTTCGTCTCCAATGTGTCCCGGCATTCCAGACCTTTTTCCAGTTCGTCCAGCGCCGTGTCCAGGGTGGTCCCGATTTCCTCGACGTACTTCTTCTGCAACGCGATCTCTACATTGGCAGCCCAGAGTTCATGTTGCGTGTGGCTCAATACCTCCGTGACATTGGAGAACAGCGACTCGATGCCCTCCTTGTTGGGACAGCCGGAGCAGGGGTCGGCCCCCAGCAGTTTCGCCATCACCGTTTTGTTCATGCGCCCCGGCCGTCCTTGTCCGGATCAGGGATGCGCCCCGGGGAACAGGTATGCCCACGGGCCATACACGCGGTGTCGAGTGCTCCCCGAAAGGGGAACGGACCTACCGCAGACAACCGCCAACCGGTTTCGCCCCCCGTCCCTTCCTCCCACGGTTTTTATACTCCCCATCATGCAACCAAGATGGGACCCCGTCCGGGCCAATTTTACTATGCGCATGGGTTACGGCCGATCCGTAAGGGTTAGGCCTGCCCCGTTCCCGCCGTGCCATCGCCCCGCCAACGGCCGCCCTGTGCGCTCACAATTGCCCCGCCACGCAAAGAAAAAAGGAACAAATGACGGCCCCACGCCCCCCCGGATAGCCACTCCAGAAAGCTAACACCTTAGAATAATACAAAATCCATCGACCCCGGGACTATCTCTAATAGTGGAACTTTTGTCAAACATCTGTCCTAAAAGATGCTGGTGGCCGCCGCGGGCAAAGGAGGTCGCGGCGCCATGGCAGAGGGGCGGCGGTCTCCCGGCGGAGTGCGTGTATGGGTGCGGTGAAGACTTCGGTCCCCGGAACAATAGGCATGACGGCTCTTACCGGCCAGCTCCTTCCTGCCGTTGTCGTGGCAATCGTCGGAATCGGCATCTCCCTGGCGGCGTCCAGCCTCGTCCGCCAATGGGAAGAGGACCGCCTTCGCTACAAACTGGAAGATCGCGCCATTACCTACGGAGGGGTTCTGGCCCATATTCCGGAAATGTACGTCGACGAACTTCGATCCATAGGTGCGCTCTATGCCGCGTCCACGGTCGTCGATCGCGGAGAGTTTCGACTCTTCGTCCGGACCATTCTGGAACGCCGTCCGGGCATTCAGGCCCTGGAGTGGATCCCACGGGTGCGGGCGGCGGACCGCACTGCCTACGAAAAGGCGGCGCGCAGGGACGGCTTTCCCGGCTTCCGGTTCACCGAACACTCGGACGACGGAGAACTGGTCACCGCCGGGCTGCGGGAACAATATTTCCCGGTTTTTTTTGTGGAGCCTGTTGACGGGAACAGGAAGGCCCTCGGCTTTGACCTGGGATCGAACCCGAAGCGTCTGAAAGCCCTGGAGCGGGCGCGCGACAGCGGACGGCCGGTCGCCACCGCCCGCATCCGCCTGGTGCAGGAAACGGGCGCTCAGTATGCCTTTCTCGTCTTTGTGCCCATCTACCGGAACGGCCTTGCCGCGGGAACGCCCGAACAGCGCCGGGACGACCTCGCGGGCTTTGCGCTCGGTGTGTTCCGGATCGGCGACATGGTCGAGGCAGCCTTGCGGCAGGTGCCGCTGTCAAAGGATTTCAACCTTTCCCTGTTCGACGAAAGCGCCGGTCCGAAAGAGCGATTCCTTCACCAACGCCCGGCCAGGGCGGGCGCCGACGGCGCGGACCGGGTGGCGGACGACGGCGCCCATGACGGACTGGACACGGTGGTGCCCATACGCGTGGGCGGCCGCGACTGGACCGCCGTCTTCAGGCCGACGCCGGCCCTTATTGCAAGCCTGCACAACCATTATTTTCCGCTGTTCGTACTGCTGGCCGGACTGGCGCTCACCGGCGCCCTGTCCGCCTACATGCTGCGCCAGCACCGCCGCGCGCAGTTGATCGAGCATATTGTCGAGAAACGCACGCGCGATCTGCGCCGTGTCAACAGACGGATCAGCGTGCTCATGAACGTCGCCGCAGATCCGACCATCACCATCAACCGCAGCGGCACCATCCAATCGTTCAACCCCGCGGCCGAGCGCACGTTCGGCTATAGCGTGATGGAGGCGGTGGGCAGGAATATCAGCATGCTCATGCCCGAGCCGTACCGGAGCGCCCATGACGGCTACATCGGCAGCTACCTGCGCACGGGAAAGGCCAAGATCATGGGCACGCCCCGGGAGGTCGTCGGCCAACGCAGGGACGGCTCCACGTTTCCCATGGAGCTGTCGGTCGCCAATGCCGAGGTCCAGGAAGACGGCGATCAGTTCTTCGTCGGCATTACCCGCGACATCACCGAACGCAAGCAGGCGGAAAAAACGTTGCGGGAGAAAACGGCCCTGGTCGAGCTCCTGCACGACATCGCGGTCGCCGCCAACGCCGCCGCCAGTGTCGACGAGGTGATGCAGGTCTGCCTGGACAAGGTGTGCGTGTATACCGGGTGGCCGGTGGGGCACGCCTATATCCGCACCTCGGAGTCTCTCCAGCGGCTGGTGCCAACCGACCTATGGCACCTGGACCACGGCGAACGGCTCGCCACGTTCCGGGAGGTCACAGAGCAAACCGCATGTAATTGGGGCATCGGCCTGCCTGGGCGCGTGCTGGCCCGCGGAGAGCCCGTGTGGATCGAGGATTTGACCAAGGACTCGGACTTCCTGAGGGGCGAGGCGGCGGACGACGCCGGCCTCAGGACCGGCATCGCCATGCCGGTCCCGGTGGGCTCGGAGGTGGTGGCGGTCCTGGAGTTCTTTTCGCGCCAGGTTCTGCAGCCCGATCAGTCGTTGTTGCAGGTCCTTGTCAACATCGGAGCACAGCTCGGACGCGTATTCGAACGCAAGCGCGCCGAGACCGAGCTGACGGCGAAGGAACGGGCGTTGTGGGAACGCGTCACGGAACTGCGCGCCACCCAGGAGGCCTTGGAAGAGAAGAGCCGGGAACTCGCCGCCCACCGGGACCATCTGGAGGAGAAGGTGGCGGAGCGCACGGCGGAGGTTCAGCGGCAGGCCGAACAGCTTGCCCAGGCGCTGGAAAAGGAACAGGAACTCAACACGCTCCAGCGCGATTTCGTCTCCCTGGTGTCCCACGAGTTCCGCACCCCGCTGACCATCATCGACGGCGCCGCCCAACGGCTGGTCCGGCGCAAGGGCAGGGTGACGCCCGAGGACCTGGTTGCGCGCACCGACAAGATCCGCGCCGCCGTCCAACGGATGACGGGGCTGATCGAGGGCACCCTTTATGCGTCGCGCCTGGACGCCGGCACCATCAGAATGGAACGCCAGTCCTGCGACCTGAAGGGGCTGATCCGGGAGGTCTGCGCGCGCCAGGCCGAGATATCGCAATTCCACGACATCCGCGTCGACGTGGCGGGGCTTCCCGAAGACATCCACGCCGATCCGAAGCTGCTGGACCAGGTGCTCACCAACCTGCTGTCGAACGCGGTCAAATATGCCCCCGACGATCCCCATATAGAAGTGAAGGGGTGGACGGACGGCGATTTCGCCGCGGTGTCGGTGCGCGACCGCGGCGTAGGCGTGCCCGCCGACGACCTCCCGCGCCTGTGCGAGCGCTTCTTCCGCGCCCGCACATCCACCGGAATTACCGGCACCGGAATCGGCCTCAACCTGGTCAAGAAACTGGTGGAAATGCACAAGGGCACCATCGAGGTCGACAGCGTCGAGGGCCAGGGTTCGGTGTTCACCGTGCGCCTGCCCATCGACCTGCGCGACGCCGGCGCGCCGGCCCAAGGAACCGGTGACCGAGCCACGCCCGTGCTCACCGCAGTCAAAGGCAGGCTCGCCACCTGAACGCCGAGCGGAATGCCCAGATCATGGAGACCTGAAACATGGCCACGATCCTGATCCTTTGCGTCGAAGACGAAGCCGACATCCGCGGCGACATTGTCGAGGAGCTGCGGGATGCGGGTTACGAAACCATGGAGGCCGTAAACGGCAAGGAAGGCATGGAAGCGATCGCCGCACACAAACCGGACCTGGTGCTGTGCGACATCACCATGCCGGAGATGAACGGCTACGAGATGCTGACGGCGCTGCGCGATAACCATCCCGAGCTGGCGGACCTGCCGTTCGTCTTCCTCTCCGCCCTCGCCGACCGCAAGGACATTATCGCCGGCCGGCAACTGGGGGCAGACGACTATGTGACCAAACCCGTCGACTTCGGGATGCTCCTGGCAATGGTGGAGTCGCGGTTGCGGCAGGTCACCCGGATGCAGACGCGGAAGCAGCGCCACCTGGTCAAGCTCTACCGCGTTCTGACCGGCCAGGAACCGCCCGCCGGGGACGGCGGCCCGGCGTCCGCCGAAAGCACCGAATCGTCATCCCAACCGTCCGACCCCCTGACCATCGTGACCGTCACCAACGACGAAGTCGACCTCGGCGACCTCCCCGCAACGCTGGCGGCCGATGGGCACTCGGTCATCGAGATGAACAGCGGCAGGAGGTTCCTCGACACGGTGGGGGAACTGCTGTCTCCCGATCTGGTGCTGATGTCCTACAACTCCATCGATCTTCAGGCGCCGCTCGTGGTGAAGACCCTGAAGGCAAAGCAGGAAATCGACTTCCCCATCATCCTTCTCGTCCCGTCGTCCATGGAGCTCCCTTCGATTGCCGAACAGGTGCCCCATTTCGACGACCACATAATCGTTCCCTTCGACCGCGAAACCCTGATGGAGAAGATCGCGGGCCTGTCGATCAAGACGCCGGAATCGGAAGACCTCCTCGCGTCGGCCTGACCGCGGCACGGAAAAACCCATAGACCGGGTGATGGACATGGAACCGGAATCCTCGGCCGACGCGAAGGCGGCACCGGCGCGCTCCCACGCCGCCGCCCCGGACGGCGGCCCGCGGCCTCACCCCTTCCGTCCGACGGTGCGCTGAACGGAGGCGGCCCCCATGACACAGAACCAACTGTGCCTGGAGAGCGTCAGCTTCCTCATCGTCGACCCGAACGCCTTCATGCGGTCGTTGATCAAGAACGTGCTGCACGTGTTCGGCGCCGAGAAGTTCAGCGAGGCCAACGACGGCGCCGACGCCTTCAAGGCGATGCAGAACCTCGTCCCCGACATCATTATTACCGAATGGATGATGGAGCCCCTGGACGGGCTTGATTTCACACGGCTGGTGCGAACCGGAAAGGACAGCCTCAACCCCTTCGTCCCCATCATCATGATGACGGCGTATTCGGAAAAGCAGAGGGTCGTCGAGGCCCGCGACGCCGGCATTACCGAGTTCATCGCCAAGCCGTTGTCCGCCAAGACCCTGATGGCGCGCGTCACCGCCGTCATCGAGCATCCACGACCCTTCATCCGGTCCCCGCGGTACTTCGGGCCCGACCGCCGGCGGCGGGAATCGTCCGACTACAAGGGCCCCGAACGGCGAAAATCCGTGGAGGACGGCGAGGGCGCCAACCTGTCCCAGGAAGAGGTGGAGGCCCTGCTCGACGCGTGACTGCGCCCCCGGGGGAACAAGGGGGTGTCCCCCCGGTTACGGTATGCGGGGGACGCCCCCGCGGCCCCCGGGGGAACAAGGGGGTGTCCCCCCGGTTACGGTATGCGGGGGACGCCCCCGCGGCCCCCGGGGGAACAAGGGGGTGTCCCCCCGGTTACGGTATGCGGCGGACGTCCCCGCGGCCCCCGCGCGCTATCCGATCCCGTATCCCCTGGCCCAGCCGAGCCCCTCCGTGGTTCCCGCCTTGGGCCGGTACTCGCAGCCGATCCACCCGGTAAAGGGAAGCGAATCCACGACCTCGAACAGGTAAGGGTAGTGGATTTCGCCCACGTCCGGCTCGTGGCGGCCGGGCACGCCGGCGATCTGGAAATGGGCGATGCGGTCGATATGGGCGCGGATGGTCTCGGCCAGGTATCCCTCGGTGATCTGTGCGTGGTAGATGTCGTAGAGCACGAACAGATTGTCGCTGGCCACCTCCGCGATCACCGCGAACGCCTGGTCCGGCCGGTTCAGGAAGTACCCGGGAATGTCGCGGGTGTTGATCGCCTCGATCACCAGCCGGATGCCGTTCCCGGCGCAGGCCTCGGCCGCCAGGCGCAGGTTCTCCACGTAGGTTTCCCTGTACTTTTGCCCATCGGCGCCGTCGGGCATCAGTCCGGCCATGGCGTGCACCAGCGGGCAATCGAGCGCGCGGGCGTACTCGATGGCCTTCTCCACCCCCTCGCGGAACTCGGATTCCCGGCCGGGGAGGGCGCCGATGCCCCTCTCGCCCGCGTCCCAGTCGCCGGGCGGCATGTTGAACAACGCCTGGACCAGGCCGTGTTGGGCCAGCCGGTCCTTCAACGCGTCCGCCGGATAGGCATAGGGGAACAGGAACTCCACGCCCTTGAACCCGGCGTCCGCCGCTCCCTTGAAGCGGTCCATGAAGTCCAGCTCGTTGAACATCATCGTCAGGTTGGCGGCGAACTTGGGCATGGATCTCTCTCCTTGTCTTTCCCGCGGAGGGTAGCATGCGACCTTCCCTGAATCGAGCCGGCGCGCCGCCGAATCGGCATGGACGCGGTTTCGTGCTACCGTGCGTGACGCCCCAGGGGGACCGCCATGCCGGGGACCGTGTCACGTGACCCGACAATGAACGCGCGTCCGCAGGCAAGGAAGCTGTCGCGCTTTGTTATCCTGGCGATCGCCGCCGTGGCGATCGCCGTCGGGTGCGAGGGAGTCTCCGCGGACACGCCGGCGGCGGGCCATGGCGGAACGGAACCCATGATGACGGACACCGCGCGCCTCGAGGACGCCCTGCGCCGGCACGTGGCGGCGCTGAGCGTCGACATCGGCGACCGTACGCCCTTTCGGCCGGAGAAGCTGGCGCGGGCGGCCGACTACATCCGGGGCGTTTTCGAGCAAGCCGGGCTCACGGTCACGGAACAGGCATACGACTACCACGGTCTCAGGGTCGCCAACCTGATCGCCGAGGCGGCCGGCGCCGGGACGACGGCGCCGTATTACCTGATCGGCGCCCATTACGATACGGTTCCCGGGACGCCGGGCGCCGACGACAATGCAAGCGGCGTCGCCGTGCTGCTCGAGCTCGCCCGCCGGATCGCGGCGCGGACGCCGCCCGTTCCGCTCCGCTTCGTCGCCTTCACCCTGGAAGAACCGCCGGCCCACGCGACCCGTTTCCAGGGCAGCCGCGTCTTCGTCAAGGAGCTGGCGGGCAGCGGCGGTCGGGTCCTCGGCGCCATCATCCTGGAGATGGTCGGCTTCACCGCGCCCCGGCAGGCCTATCCGGTGTTCCTGCGCTGGGCCGGCTACCCCGAAAAGGGCAACTTCATCGCGGTCGTCGGCAACTGGCGTTCGCGCCGGTTCGGCCAGGCCGTCCTCCGGGGAATGCGCAAGAACCCGCGCCTGCCCGTGGAATCCGTTTTCGTCCCGTTCAACGGCTGGGTTCTTCCCGATACCCGCCTCAGCGACCACGCCCCGTTCTGGGATCGCGGCTGGCCGGCGCTGATGATCACGGACACCGCGTTCTTCCGCAACCCCAACTACCACACCGGCCGGGACACCATCGAAACGCTGGACTTCGCCTTCATGGCGGAACTGGTCGGGAGCCTGGAGAGCGCCCTCGACGAGATCCCGCCCGCCCGTTGAGCGCCGATGCAGGACGGTGACGGCAAGGCAAGACAGCCCACGGTCTGTCGGCTAATCTATGGTGTACGCCGGGGCGAAAAGGGAGGGACGCCCGTGTCCGTGGTGGTGAGAGAGGCGGAATTGTCCGACGCGCACGGTGTCGCCCGGGTCGAGATCGAAGCCTGGCGCGACACCTATCCGACGCTGCTGCCCAGCGCCCATCTGGTGGAGGGGCTCGATATGGCGCGGCGGACCGTATTCTGGCGGCACAGGCTGAGCAGCCGCTCGGCGCTCCGGACCGTCGTCGGAGCCGTCGATGCACGCCGGCCCATCGTCGGCTACGCCACCTGGGGACCGTGCCGCGTCGACACCCTCGCGTCCGCCGGCCAACTGTTCGAGCTCTACCTGTTGCCGGACCACCAGGGCCGCGGCCTGGGGCGCCGCCTGTGCGCCGCCGTCGGCGAACGCTTGCTCGACTCCGGCGTGTCGTCCATGTGCGTCGAAGTGCTGGAAGGGAACCCCAACCGGTTCTTCTACGAGGCCATCGGCGGCCGCCTGGCGGCGCGGGCGCGGCACCCCTTCGCCGGAACCATCCTGCCGACCCTCATCTACGCCTGGGATAACCTGGAAGTCCTGGTCGGTGAACGGGCCCGGTAACGGCCTGTCTGTCAGCCCCGCCCAACGCGCTCGCCTTCATGCCCCTTGATCTCCTGACCACCGAATTCCTCGTCGCCATGGGGGCCGCCGTCGCCGCCGGACTGATGCGCGGCTTTGCCGGATTCGGCTCGGCCATGGTGACGGCGCCGGTGTTCGCGATTCTCTTCGGACCCGTGGAAACGGTGGCCATCATCATTCTCATGGAAATCGTCGTCACCGTGCAATTGATGCCCGGTATTCTCGGCGACGTCGAATGGCGCTTCGTCGGCCCGATGGCCGCCGCCGCCGCCCTGTTCATGCCGCTTGGCAGCTGGTTGCTCGTCTCCATGGACCCCGGGCTCATGGCGCGCGCGATGGCCGCGATCGTGGTGGCGTTCGCCGTCGTACTGATGACCGGATGGCGCTACCGGGGAGAAAGGCGACCCCTGCCGACGATGGTCGTCGGCGCCGTCTCCGGCGTGATGGTGGCGGCCACCACCCTGGGTATTCCGCCGGTCATGCTGTACATGCTGTCGGGCCGCGACACCGCGGTACGCAACCGCGCCAACGTCATCGGGTATTTCGCCGTCACGCTGACCGTGCTGATCGCGCTCATGTCGGCCGCCGGCATGATGTCCTGGGACGCGGTCTGGCGGGCCGCCATGCTGACGCCGGGCTTTATGCTGACCACATGGATCGGCGGGCGCCTGTTCCGCCAATCGAGTGAACACCTGTACCGGCGGGTCGCCCTGGTCTTCCTGCTCGGCGTCGGCGTTTTCGGGCTGCTTCGCTGAGAGCCGCGCACCCGCTCTTTTGACCCAGGTCAAAGCGCCACCGGCCGAAGGGGGCTTTGATGGGGCGATGAAAGCCGACGTATCGGCTAGTACCCTCTATCACAATAGGATGGTACGTGTGATCGTCTTTTCGCGTCTTTTGGGCAGGAAGCGTCGCGCCGGCGATGCGGGACATCGTCAAGCGGCGCCGACGCCCCCAAAAGGCGCGAAAAACGACCCTTCGGGCGGCCATGGGTGGCCATCGGACGTCGTCGCGCGGCTCTCGTGATGAGCCGCATCACTTCGAACCACGCTCCTAGCCGAATGACCACCCATGGCCGTCACACGTGTCATCCTATTGTGATAGAGGGTACCAGGCACGATCTACAGGTCCCCCGCTACACCAGCTACCCCACGGCGCCCCACTTCGACCGCACCGTGGACGCGGCCCTCTATCGCCGGTGGCTGGGCGAGCTCGACACCCGGTCGGACCTGTCCCTCTATTTCCACATCCCGTTCTGCGATTCCCTGTGCTGGTTCTGCGGCTGCCACACCAAGATCGTCAAGCGCTACCAGCCCGTGCGGACATACCTCGACGCCCTGCTCCGGGAAATCGACCTGGTCGCCGACGCCCTGCCCGGCCGCTTCCGGGCGCGCCATCTGCACTGGGGCGGCGGCAGCCCGACCATCCTCGAGGGAAAGGACTGGCGGCGCATCCTCGACCGCCTGCGCACCCGCTTCCACATCGGCGAGGACGCCGAGATCGCGGTCGAGATGGACCCCCGGGACACCACCCGGGACTATGTGCGCACCCTCGCCGCCGCCGGGGTCAACCGGGCCAGCCTCGGGGTGCAGGACTTCCACCCCGAGGTCCAGGCGGCGATCAACCGCATACAGCCCTTCGCCGTCACGGCGCGGGTCATCGGCTGGCTGCGCCGCCACGGGATCGCGCGGATCAACATGGACCTCATGTACGGCCTGCCCCACCAGACCGCCGGGCGGGTGCGCGACATGGTGGACCAGGCCTGCCGGCTGAAGCCGGACCGCGTCGCCCTGTTCGGCTACGCCCATGTGCCGTGGATGAAGCCGCACCAGAAGATGATCGACGAGGCCGCCCTTCCGGGCACGGCGGAGCGGTGGCGGCAGTACACTGCCGGGTCCGCCCGCCTGGTGGAAAAGGGCTACGTGGCCGTCGGCCTGGACCACTTCGCCCGCCCCGGCGACCCCCTGGCGGTGGCCCTGGCGGAAGGCCGGCTGCACCGCAATTTCCAGGGCTACACCACCGACGAGGCGCCGGTGCTGCTCGGTTTCGGGGCCTCCGCCGTCGGCTCCCTGCCCCAGGGGTACGCCCAGAACACGGCACCCCTGAAGGCCTACCGGGCAACCGTCGCCGCCGGTGAATTGCCGATCGCCCGCGGCATCGCGTTTCGCGGCGAGGACCGCCTGCGCGGCGAGGTGATCGAGCGCCTCATGTGCGATCTCACGGCGGACGTGGAGGCCATCGCCCGCCGGCACGGCGCCGCCCCCGGCGGGTTCGCCGCCGAAATGGAAAGCCTGGCGCCGCTGATCGACGACGGCATCTGCACGGTGGAGGAAAGCCGCGTCACCGTCACCGAGAAGGGCCGGCCCTTGGTGCGCCTGGTGGCCGCCGCTTTCGACGCCTACCTGACGGCCGGCGGGCAGCGCCATTCCAGGGCGGTGTAGGCAACAGGGGACATTCTACTTTTTTCTGCCCGAGGTAGATCACCCCGACGTTCCTCCGCGTTCCGACGGTTTGGATTTCAACACAAAGATACAAGGAGAAAAGATACAAAGAGAACAGAATAAAATTAAGTAATTTAATATTCTCTTTTCCTTGGTGTCTTGGTGGTGAGCAGGTTCTTTCTTTTCCTCTGCGTTCCTCTGCGTTTCGAATTTCAACGCGGAGGACGCAGAGGAACGCAGAGGGTTTCAAAAATAAATAATGTAATGTTCTCTTCTCCTTGGTGCTCTTGGTGTCTTGGTGGTTATAAACAATTTTCAGTGGGCTCTGTGATTAATTTACTTTCATGGGAAAAAGCAGAACCTCCCCTTTTGTTACGGTCTCTTGCGCGCCAGGGTCAGCCCGTCGCCGATGGGAACCAGGCTGAGGCTGACCCGCGGGTCGGCGTGGATCTTCTCGTTGAAGGCGCGGATGGCGCGGGTGTCGGAGTCCTGTTTGGCGGTGTCGATGACGCGGCCGCTCCACAGCACGTTGTCCACGCTGACCAGTCCGCCGGGCCTGAGCAGGGTGAGGATGCGCTCGTAGTAGGCGTCGTATCCGGCCTTGTCGGCGTCGATGAAGGCGAAGTCGAAGGTCCCCGCCTCTCCTTCCGCGATGAGCCCGTCCAGGGTCTCCAGCGCCGGGGCCAGACGCAGGTCTATGCGGTCCGCGACCCCGGCCTCGGCCCAGTAGCGCCGGGCCACGGCGGTCCATTCCTCGTTCACGTCGCAGGCGACGAGGCGCCCGCCGGGCGGCAGGGCAAGGGCGACGCTGAGGCTGCTGTAGCCGGTGAACGTGCCGACCTCGATGGCCTTGCGCGCACCCATCAGCTCGACGAGCAGGGCCATGAACTGTCCCTGCTCGGGGGCGATCTGCATGGCCGCGGCGGGAATTTTCGCCGTCTCCTCCCTGAGCCGGCGCAGGACGTCCGGCTCCCGCAGCGAGACATCCAGCAGGTAATCATACAGTCCGTCGGAAAGCGTGATCGTGCGGTTGGCCACGGCAACGATCCCCTTTACACCGGCATCCGTTGGCGGACGGCCCGGGCCACGTCCTCGGCCGGGTTCAGCGGCGCATGGGTCCACGTCTCCAGCCGGCCGGCCAGGGGCCGCGCATAGCCCTTTTCGAACAGCTCGCTGTGCAGGCGGGCATGCTTGGCGGTGCTCAACGCCTTGGGCGCGTAGATGTAGACGGGTCCGGTGGTGGCGCAGGCCTCGGAGCACATGGAGACCGAATCGCCGGTGACGATGACGGCGTCGGCCACGGCCAGGTATCCGTAATAGGGGTTCTCGCCCTCGTCGCCCCACCGATAGACGCGCTTGGGAACGGCGATCTCGTCGAGCAGGGCCTGGGCGGCGGCGCCCGTGCGCCGGCTGGTGGTGACCAGCAACGCGCCGCCGGCATCCGCCGCCATGGCCGACGCCGCGCGGCCCAGCTCCCGCGCCATGGCGTCGGTGAACGTCCGGCGCCTGGTACTGCCGCCGACGATGAGGGCGATCCAGGGGCGCGGCAGGTCGGCAAACCGGCCGCGCCATTCCGCCGCCGCCGCCGTCAGCCGCGCCGGCGTGATGCGGTGGGGGGCGCCGGTGATCCGCATCACGTTGGGCCGTTCGGTGATCGTGTCGTGGCGCGGCGCGGCGATGAGGTCGAACTCGCCGGCGCCCGTGGACCCGGGGTCCATGATCTGCACCAGATAGGTTGCCCCGCCGTTGAGCCGCTTGATCCTGCGGGCGACCGGCGCCGTCCGCCGGCCCGCCGCGATGACCAGGTCGGGCCAGGGCGGCGCCAGCTCGGCCCGGCTTTTGGCGGTCAGGCCGAAAAACGAGGCGCCGAGGACGACGTGGGGCAGCGCCCCGGCGGCCGTGTATTCCAGGCCGCGGACCTCGAACTTCAGGCCCAGGGCCTCGGCGACGCCCAGACACTGGCTGCGGTTGCCGGCGCGGTCGTCGATGAGCAGCCAGATCGCCGGGCCGCCGGCGGGAGGACCGTCCGTATCCATGGAGCCGGAATAAACGGACGCCGGCGGCGGCCGGTCAACACATTTCGCCGGCCGCCTTGGCTAGAGCATTTTCCGATCAATTTAGTTCATACCCTGAGTTGGCGAAGAAGTTTGCACATTCGTCTGGAGGGAAGAGCTCGATGGCCTCGGCGATGGCAACCCAGAGGTCATCGACGGTGCGGGCGGC
>JADFHR010000038.1 GCA_022567015.1 Pseudomonadota bacterium | reverse complement strand
CGTATGCGGCCCGTCGGAGGGCGTCGAAAAGTTTCGACGATGCGCCGCATCGCCTGAAACTTTCCTCCTGCCCGACGAGCCGCCTACGCGATCTCTATGAGTCATGATCAGCGACCCTTGGTATAACGTCAGGCTTGGCGGATGGCGTCGAGGAGGAAGAACAGCAGGGCGGCCAACAGCGCCGCCATGGGCACGGTCACCAGCCAGGCGGCAGCGATGGTGGCCAGGTGCGCCCGGCGGACCAGTTTTCGCTTCCGCGGTTTCTCGTAGCCCGGTGTCGCGGCGGCCCCCACCGATTGGGGAATGGAGTTGCCGCGGCGGTAGTTGGCCAGGAATTCGCGGAAGAAACCGACGCCGAACACGCCGCCGAGGGCGATGTGGGTGGAGCTCACCGGCAGGCCCATGGCCGAGGCGATGAGCACCGTGATCGCCGCCGATAGCGCCACGCAGTAGGCGCGCACGGGGTTGAGGTTGGTGATCTTTTCCCCGACGATGCGAATCAGCCTGGGTCCGAACAGCATCAGTCCGGTGGCGATGCCCAGTGCGCCCACCACCATCACCCACATGGGAATTTCTACCCGGCCGGCGATGCCGCCGGACGAGGCCGTGTCGACGATGGCGGCGAGCGGCGCGATGGCGTTGGCCACGTCGTTGGCGCCGTGGGCAAAGGACAGCAACGCCGCCGAGAAGATCAGGGGGATGATGAAAAGGCTGTTGACGTCGGTGCGGCGGTTTTCCAGGGTCAGGCAGCGCCGCGCCACCGACGCCCTGACGAGAAGGTAGGTGGCCACGAAAACCACCACCCCGCCGCCGGCCACCAGGGAGGCGGGAGCCGTCCAAATTCTTTTCAGCCCCTTCGTCGCCAGGTACATGGAGAACGCCGAGGCCATGATCGCCACCAGCACGGGCACCCAGCGTTTGGCGGCGGCGATCTTGTCGTCCTTGTCGAGGATGGCGAAGTTGATGAAGGCCAGGAAAAGCGCCGCGACGATGCCGCCGAGCAAGGGCGAGACCACCCAACTGGCGGCGATCTTGCCCATGGTGCCCCAATTCACGGCGGCGGTACCGGTGGCGGCGATCCCGGCCCCCAGCACGCCGCCGACGATGGAATGGGTGGTCGAAACCGGGGCCCCGAAATAGGTGGCCAGGTTGAGCCACAACGCGGCGGCCAAAAGCGCCCCCGTCATCGCCATGATGAACGTGGTGGTGTCGGGCATTAAGGTGGGATCGATGATCCCCTTGGAGATGGTGTCGACCACGTCGCCGCCGGCCAGGATCGCTCCCGCCGTCTCGAACACGGCGGCGATGACAAGTGCCCCCGCCATGGTCAGGGCCCGCGAGCCGACCGCCGGACCGACGTTGTTGGCGACGTCGTTGGCGCCGATGTTGATCGCCATGTAGCCGCCGATGACGCCCGCGGCGATGACGAAGGTGCTGTGCTCGAGCGCTCCCGCCTGCAGCGAGACGAACGCCCACACGGCGATCAGGAACAGCAGCGCCAGGCCCAGGTGTACGGCGCTGCCCCCGTTTCCCGAGGGGGCCGTTTCCAGGCGGAAGATCTTCTTCAGGTCGATGGGGACGGGGACTTTTTTTGCCAGTGCGTGTTCACTCATCAGGCACGATTCTTTGCCAGGGCAAGCATTTCTCCCAGGGCGCAGATCATGGGGCCTATGAATCAGATTTCCGGCGAAAGCACAATTGATTTTCCGAGAAAGTTGGCTTTTCGGGACGCCGTTTCCCGGCGCCGGCGCCAGCGCCGCTCCTGATACCGAGGTAGGGCCTGAATGAGCACCCGCGGGGCAGGTCATCGCCGGCGCCGGTGCCGCCGGAGGGAACGCCGGGAAAGGCGCCGCGGATTACCGGCGGGCGGCCTCGTGGGCGGCCAGGGCGGCCATGTTGACCATGTCCGAGACGGTGGCCCCCAGGTGCACGATCTGCGCCGGTTTGGCGAGGCCGATGAGCAGGGGGCCGATGACCGTGACCCCGCCCAGGGTCTGCATCAGGTGCGACGAGATGCTGGCCGCGTTCAGGCTCGGCATGATCAGCACGTTGGCCGGGCCGGTAAGGCGGCAGAACGGATACACCCTTTTCATGAGGTCGAAATCCAGCGCCACGTCGGCGTTCATTTCGCCGTCGAACTCAAAGTCCACCTGCTTTTTCTCCAGCACCTCGACGGCGTCCCGCACCACCTGGGTCTTCTCCGGCAGGGGGCTGCCGAAGTTGGCGAACGACAGCAGGGCCACCCGCGGCTCGTGCCCCATGCGGCGCGCCGTGGCGGCGGCCTGGACGGCGATGTCGGCGATCTGGTCGGGGCCCGGCATCAGGTGCACGGCGGTGTCGGCGAGAAACACCGTCCGGCCTCGGCTTACCAGCATGGTCATGCCGAAAATGTGGGCGTCGTCCCCGGGGTCGAGGACCCGCGTGATCTCGTCCAATGCCGTGTGGTAGTTGCGGGTCAGTCCGGTGACCATGGCGTCGGCATGGCCGCAGGCGACCATGCACGCGGCAAAGACGTTCCGTTCCTGGTTGACCATGCGCTGGCAGTCGCGGAACAGGGCGCCCGTGCGCTGCAAGCGCTCGTACAGGAACTCGGTGTAGGCCTTGGTGGCGGTGCTCAGCTTGGCGTTGTGGATCTCCAGGTCGCTGGCGGACGGCAGCCCCAGGGCCTCCAGGGTCTTCCCGATGCGGTCCTCGCGTCCGACCAGGACCGGCGTGCCGTAGCCCGCGGTGCGGAAGGCGACGGCGGCGCGGATGCTCTTTTCCTCTTCGCCCTCGGCGAAGACGACCCTTCTCGGGTTGTCGCGGACCTGCTCGAAGATGGCCTGGAGGGTGCCCAACGTGGGATCGAGGCGGGCCGCCAGTTCGTTGCCGTAGGCCTCCATGTCGATGACCGGCTTGCGCGCCACGCCGGAATCCATGGCCGCCTGGGCCACCGCCTGGGGGATCGCCCTGATCAGGCGGGGGTCGAACGGCGCCGGGATGATGTATTCGGGTCCGTAGCGCAGGTTGCGGCCCCGATACGCCGCGTTCACTTCGTCGGGCACGTCTTCGCGGGCGAGGTCGGCGAGGGCGTGGGCGGCGGCGATCTTCATGGCGTCGTTGATGGTGCTGGCGCGCACGTCCAGGGCCCCGCGGAAGATGTAGGGGAACCCCAGCACGTTGTTGATCTGGTTGGGATAATCGGAGCGCCCGGTGGCGACGACGGCGTCCGCGCGGACCGCCTTGACCTCGGCCGGCGTGATCTCCGGCTGCGGATTGGCCATGGCGAAGATGATCGGTTTGTCGGCCATGGATTCCACCATCGCCTGGGTCACCACGCCCCCGGTGGAAAGGCCCAGGAACACATCCGCGCCCTCCATGGCCTGGGCCAGGGTGCGGGCCTTGGTGTCGACCGCGTGGGCCGACTTCCACTGGTTCATGCCCTTGGTGCGGCCCCGGTAGATGACCCCCTTGGTATCGCACAGGATCGCGTTCTTCGGCTGCAGGCCCATGGTTTTCAACAGCTCCACGCAGGCGATGGCGGCGGCGCCGGCGCCGTTGATCACCAGGCGTGTATTTTTCAGGGTGCGGCCGGTGAGGTCGAGGGCGTTGATCAGGCCGGCGGTGATGATGATGGCGGTGCCGTGCTGGTCGTCGTGGAAGACCGGAATGTCCATGAGCTCGCGGATGCGCTGCTCGATGACGAAGCATTCCGGGGCCTTGATGTCTTCCAGGTTGATGCCGCCGAAGGCCGAGCCGATGTACCGCACGCAGTTGACGAACTCGTCCACGTCCTTGGTGTCCACTTCCAGGTCGATTCCGTCGATGTCGGCGAACCGCTTGAACAGGACCGCCTTGCCTTCCATCACCGGCTTGGCCCCGAGCGGGCCGAGGTCGCCCAGCCCGAGCACCGCCGTGCCGTTGGTGATGACCGCGACCAGGTTGCCCTTGGCCGTGTAGTCGTAGACCAGGGACGGGTCCCTGGCGATCTCGAGGCACGGCGCGGCGACGCCCGGCGTATAGGCCATGGCCAGATCACGCTGGGTGATCAGCGGCTTGGTGGCCCGGATTTCGTATTTGCCCGGCCGGCCGCTGGAGTGCAACAGCAGCGCCTCGCGGTCGGTGACGTGGTCGGAAAGGTCGTCCATGGTGTTCTGTTCCCGCAAACGAGTGGTTCCCTTTGGATCGCGATTCTCCACCGTCGCGTTGGCTCTTGGCCGCCATTGTGCCCAAGGGCGGGCGCGTTTCATAGCCCGTAGCGTAAGGGGTATGGTATGGTCCGCCGCGTGGCGACACAACCCGAGCGCCGTATCCGCCGTGCAAAAGGGCAGTCCTAAGAAGATTCCCGAAACCGTCCCCGCCCCGCCGGCGCGCGCGGGCGACGCCGGTGTGACGCCGATGATGGTCCAGTATCTGGCCATCAAGCGCGCCCATCCCGATGGCCTGCTTTTCTACCGCATGGGGGATTTCTACGAGCTGTTTTTCGACGACGCGGTGGCGGCGTCCCGCGCCCTGGACATCACCCTGACCAAAAGGGGCAAGCACCTGGGCGCCGACATTCCCATGTGCGGGGTTCCCGTGCACAGCCACCAGACGTATCTGGTCCGCCTCATCCGCCGGGGGTTCAAGGTGGCGGTGTGCGAACAGGTCGAAGACCCGGCGGAGGCGAAAAAGCGCGGCAACAAGGCGGTGGTGCGGCGCGAGGTCGTCCGCGTGGTCACCCGGGGAACGCTCACCGAGGACGCGCTTCTGGATGCGCGCCGCCACAACTATCTTGTCGCCTGCGCCGAGGTCCGGGGCGCCCTGGGGCTGGCCTGGATCGACGTCTCCACCGGGTCTTTCCACACCCAGCCGGTGGCCGCGGCGGGTCTGGGCGCGGCCCTGGCGCGCCTGGAACCGGGCGAGCTCCTGGTGTCCGAAACCCTCATCCAGAAGCCGGGCCTGTTCGAGGTTCTCAGCCAATGGAAAGACAGCCTCACCCCGCTGCCGGCCAGCCGCCTCGACAGCGAAAACGGGCGTAGGCGCCTGGAGACCCTTTACGGGGTCAAGACGCTGGATGCCTTTGGCGACTTTTCGCGGGCCGAGGTGGCGGCCGGCGGGGCGCTGGTCGACTACGTGGAACTGACCCAGAAGGGGCGCCTGCCGCGCATCGCCCCGCCCCGGCGCCTGGCCGGGGACGCGGTGATGGAGATCGACGCCGCGACCCGGCGCAACCTGGAGCTCACCGAATCGTTTGCCGGCGGACGCGGGGGAAGCCTGCTCGGCGTCATCGACAAGACCGTGACCGGCGCCGGCGCCCGGCTCCTGGCGGCCCGCCTGGGGGCGCCGCTCACCGATCCGGCCGCCATCGACGGCCGGCTGGACATGGTCCAGTTCTTTGTCGACGGCGAGCCGGTGCGCAAGTCCGTGCGCCGGCTGCTGAAGCGCTGCCCGGACATGGAGCGGGCGCTCTCGCGGCTGACCCTCGGGCGCGGCGGTCCCCGGGACCTGGCCGCCGTGCGCGACGGGCTGGCGCTCACCGCCGAAATGCGCGAGACCCTCGATACCGGCGGCCTGGCCGGCGCCCCGGCCGGAATCGGCGCCTGCATCACGGACCTGGGCCACCATGGGGAGATCGTGGACCGCCTGGCGCGCGCCCTCGGCGCCGAGCTGCCGGTGGCCGCCCGGGACGGCGCGTTCATCGCCAAGGGCTATGTTCCCGAGCTCGACGAGCTGCGTGCGCTGCGCGACGAAAGCCGGCGGCTGATCACCAATCTGCAAAAGCGCTACGCCGGCGAAACCCGGATTCCCACCCTCCGGATTCGCCATAACAACGTGCTCGGCTACTTCATCGAGGTGCCGGCGAAACAGGCCGACAAGGTGCCGGCGGGCGTAGACGAACCCTTCATCCACCGCCAGACCCTGGCCAGCGCGGTGCGCTACACCACCGTCGAGCTGGGCGAGCTGGAGGGACGCATCGCGCGCGCCGCCGACCAGGCCCTGGCCCTGGAACTCAAACTGTTCGAGGACCTGGTGGGCGAGGTCTCCCGGCGCGCCGACACGGTGGCGGCGGCGGCGTCCGCCCTGGCGGCGCTGGACGTGGCGTCCGCCCTCGCCCAGTTGGCCGCCGACAGGCGCTACTGCCGGCCGGTGGTGGACAACAGTCGCGACTTCGTAATAAAAGGCGGCCGCCACGCGGTGGTGGAAGCGGCCCTGGAGGAAACCCAGGAAGGCGCCTTCGTCGCCAACGATTGTCACCTCACGGACGACGGGCGGCTGTGGCTGCTGACGGGGCCCAACATGGCGGGCAAAAGCACCTTTTTGCGCCAGGCGGCGCTGATCGCCGTGCTCGCCCAGACGGGTGCCTACGTGCCCGCGGCCGCGGCCCGCGTCGGCGTCGTCGATCGTTTGTTTTCCCGGGTCGGCGCCGCCGACGACCTGGCGCGCGGGCGCTCGACCTTCATGGTCGAGATGGTGGAGACCGCCGCCATCCTCAACCAGGCGGGGCCGAGCGCCCTGGTCATCCTGGACGAGATCGGGCGCGGCACCGCCACCTTCGACGGCCTGTCCATCGCCTGGGCGGTGGTCGAGCACCTGCACGACGTGAACCGGTGCCGGGCCCTCTTCGCCACCCATTTCCACGAACTGACGGCGCTGTCGTCGAAGCTGCCGGCCCTGGCGTGCCACACCATGCGGGTCAAGGAATGGCAGGGCGACGTGGTGTTCCTGCACGAAGTGGCGCCCGGCGCCGCCGACCGCTCCTACGGCATCCACGTGGGCCAGTTGGCGGGCCTGCCCGGCAATGTCGTGGCGCGGGCGGAACAGGTTCTGAAAATCCTGGAAAAAAGCGAGCATTCCTCGGGCGTGACGCGGCTGGCGGACGACCTGCCCCTGTTTGCCGCGGTCGCCGACAGGAAGACGGACACCGGGGACGCGGGCGGCCCGTCGCCCCTCGAGGACGCCCTTTCCGAGATCCGCCCCGACGAACTGAGCCCGCGCGAGGCGCTGGAGGTGCTCTACCGGCTGAAGCGCACCCAGGACCAATAGGGCGGGGATTCGGATTGCGCGGTATCAGGGGCCGTCAGGCGGCGTGTCGCCGGTTGCAGAATACTCCGGTATTAAGTAGCAAGCACACCTAAAATCCCCTCAAAATTTCCGCCGCGTTTTCATACCCTTGCGGCATGGCTGAATCCCCCGTGATTTACGCGCTGGTCAAGCGCCGCGCCCACCTGGCGGGCGAGATTGAACAGACTCATGAACGTCTCCGGTCCCTGGTCATGGACCTAGAGAACCTTGACGCCACGATCCTTCAATTCAAACCCGACTATCAGGTTGAGGCGATCAGGCCCAAAGCCTTCCGTCCACCGAAGGACTGGGCTAATCGGGGTGAAATGACCCGGATCATCCTGAGCATCCTCAGACAAGCCACAGAGCCGCTTACGACACGGGATATTGCCCTACAGCTACTTGTTGGAGCGGGCGCTGGACAAGCACGACCAGCAGCTCCTACGGCTTATGACGAAGCGTGTTGGCGTGGCGCTCAGACTACAGCGGGATAAAGGCACTGTCCGGGCGGAACAGGGGCCGGGGCAATATCAACTTTGGGAGATATCGCGCTAATCGTCGCTTTTTTTGGCAGCAAAATCGCTAACCTTTCTCTTCGGGATAACGTCGTTTTCAAGTGCGTGCGTGACAGCGTTTTCGATGAATCTGCGGGCAACGCCTCCCTTTCCCTTGCCATATCCGATCTCGGCAAGGTCTTCTAGGTATGCGTGCAAAATTGGAAGAAGCCGCACTTCTAGTTTTGGATTCGCCATAACGGGACAGGATATACCACAAAGAAGCCCCGCAGTCTGTCGGACAAATGGCGGTCAATTGTCGGACACAAGATGCTTGACGTGTATCCGTTTCGAGTACAAGATAAAGAAGGAGCGGCCCGAAGGCCGCCCGTGCGATGCAGGGGCGCACTATGGCAATACCTTCGTTACGAGACCTACTCCGCTGGCTGCACGGTGGGGACAAGAAGGAAAAATCCGTTTTTGCCAGCGAGCAAGAGGCATATGAGTGGTGTCAGAAAGCTTACAAAGACACGGGAGGCGTGACACCCGAACTAAGACGGGCGTTTGATTTCTATAAAGCGAATTTCGATGACGACTGCCCCCCAGCCGGTCGAAATTAAAAATCTACGAATTAACCCCTTAAATGACCCTGATGAGTTAAGGGATTTTGATTCTGGCGAGCACGAAGTTGACCGCCACATTGAAAAATGTTGCGACTGGCACGGGCGATATCGGAACAGAACTTTTTGCGCGTTCCTGCCAAATCAAGAACTAGCCGTAGGCTTCTACTGCCTCGGGATATCCGCCACCGAATCAAAATATCTAGACGATGAGATCGTTCGCTCTCACGGCAGCTTTAGATATGTGCCCTTCATATACCTAAACTATCTCGCCGTTCGTTCCGAACATCAGAACAATAAGATTGGGACGGTTCTTCTGATGAATGCCCTTGAGCGATGCGCACACACCATCCTAAATATAGGGATATACGGTGTGGCCTTACACGCTCTAAATGATCGCTCGGCTGGGCTTTATGATCGCTACGGATTCCGTGAGTATGGAGAGAGGAAAAAGCACCCGTTCATGATTCTGCCCGCACAATCAGTTCTCGACCTATTCACCTAGTCCAGCTGTTGTGCCCGCTGCCAGTACCCTTTCCACGCCCTCGAAACGGGGTGCCCCAAGGCAGCGCCAGCGGCTATTAGATACAGAGTCCCATTCGGCACCCGCCGGTAATCCTCACGCCACGCCGCTTCCCGCGCATACGATTGAAGATAGCGCCCACTGACGTGATGGTGCGTCCCGATCTCCATGCGGCGCAGCCGTGAGAAATAGCTTTCCGCCTGATTGGTGCAAACGCCTTTGTCCATGAACGTCAATGAGTGATTGACCCGCTTTGCGGCGAAGCGGGCATGGAGTTGATCCCAGCACATCGCCTCGTCGGCATAAACCGTTGTTCCAGGCTCAATGCGCTGGTGAATGGTCGGTAAGGACTCGTCCTCACGCTCGAACACGAATGGCAGCGTCCGTCCGCTCCGCTCACGCATGACGACCACGACGCGGCGCTTGCCGGTCTGGTGAATGGCAAGGCGACGGTCCTTGCGGTCCTCTTTCCGGTTCTCAGGCTTCACGTAGCCGCCGAAGTACGCGCCGTCGATTTCAACATGGCCGTTCAACGTGCGCTCGTTCATTTCCGCGCCCATCGCCACGCGCAGCTTAAATTCGATCCCGGCCCCGGTATGAATCGCAAGGTGGAGTCCGGTTGACACCGGCCCGATGTCAGGGACCGGCGTATTCCACCACCTGCCCTTCGCCGATGAACCGGCGCAAGAGCTTCAGGCCGGCCTCGTGGCAGTCGGGGCCGCCGTGGCTGGCGCAGTGGTCGGCCAGCACCACGGGCTCGATGCCGGCCTCGAACAGATCGACGGCGCTCTTGAGCACGCAGTTGTCGGTGGCGATGCCGGCGAGGTGCACGGTGGCGATGCCGTCGCCTTCCAGCGCCTGAAGCATATCCCCGGTGACGCAGGTGTAGGTGGACTTGTCGATGATGGGCGCGCCGGCCCTGGGCGTGAACGCCAGCCGGGTGTCGTCCGAGCCCGGCGCGAACCGGCCCCAGCCCATGAGCCGGCGCTGGAGCGACCCTTCCGGGTTGAAGAACCGGGTCACCCACAGGCGCTCGAAATCGTCCTGCAGGTGCTCGACCTTTGCCGGGATGTGCCGGGTCCAGTCGTTTATGAACCCTTTCTGGACGTCGATGATCAACAGAAAGCGGGGCGCCATCCGTTCCTCCCGCCGGGACCGCAGGGGCGGCGCGGGCCCCGAGAAAGAAGAGGTGCGGGGCCGGGCCCTTCCTTATAATAGGTGCGGAGGAAATTTTCGAAACAGCCATGGTCCACATCAGCAAACGGCGCGACATCATCGACCGCAAGGCCCTGGTCGCCGCGCTCGACGACCTGGTCGGGTGGTCCGGCTATTCGGCGAAGACCCAGGTCCTGGAGATTTTCAAGGACGCCCTGGGCAAGGGCCGGGCCGAGATCCGCCGCCGCTTCGAAGACGAGCGCGCGCCGGGCTCGGAGGTGGTGCGCGAGAACGCCTACCTCATCGACCAGCTGGTGCGCACGATCCACGATTTCGCCCTCAAGTACGTCTATCCGGCGGCCAACCCGATGCCCGGCGAGCAGCTCTCGGTGGTCGCCACGGGCGGCTACGGCCGCGGCGAGCTGGCGCCCCATTCGGACATCGACCTGATGTTCCTGGTGCCCTACAAGCGCACCCCCCACACCGAGCAGATGGTCGAGTACATGCTCTATATGCTCTGGGACCTGGGGCTGACGGTGGGACACGCCACCCGCTCCGTGGACGACAGCATCCGCCTGGCGCGCGGCGACCTGACCATCCGCACCAGCCTGCTCGAGGCGCGGTGGGTGTGGGGCGACAAGGACCAGTTCGACGCGTTCAAGGCCCGTTACGCGAAGGACATCGTCAAGGGCAGCGGCGCCGACTTCGTCGACGCCAAGCTGGCCGAGCGCGACGCCCGGCATGAGCGCATGGGCGACTCCCGCTATGTGCTGGAGCCCAACATCAAGGAAGGCAAGGGGGGCCTGCGCGACCTGCAGACCCTGTTCTGGATTACCAAGTACCTCTACCGCGTGGACGACGTGAAGGAACTGGTGAAGCTTGGCGTGCTCACCGCCCGGGACGCCCGGCGCTTCGCCAAGGCCGAGAATTTCCTGTGGACGGTGCGCTGCCACCTCCATTACCTGGCCGGGCGCGCCGAGGAGCGCCTCACCTTCAACGTCCAGGCCACCATCGGCGAGCGCATGGGCTATACCGACCACGCCGGCACCCGCGGGGTCGAGCGGGTGATGAAGCACTACTTCCTGATCGCCAAGGACGTCGGCGACCTGACCCGCGTCCTGTGCGCGGTCCTGGAGGAGCGTCACAGGAAGCGCCGGCCACGGTTCCGCTTCCCCTCGCTGTCGTTTCGCCGGCGCGGCGTCGAAGGGTTCCGCGTCGACGGCAACCGCCTGACGGTCGAGGCCGACGATGCGTTCGTCAAGGACCCCGTCAAGCTGCTGCGCCTGTTCCACGAGGCCCAGCGCCACGGGCTCGATATCCATCCCGACGCGCTGCGCCTGGTCACCCAGAGCCTGAAGCTGATCGACGGGCGGCTTAGGGCCGATCGCGAAGCCAACCGCCTGTTCATGGAGATCCTGACCTCGGACCAGGATCCCGAAACGGCCCTCAAGCGCCTGAACGAGGCCGGCGTCTTCGGGCGTTTCATCCCAGATTTCGGGCGCGTCGTCGCCCAGATGCAGTACGACATGTACCACGTCTATACGGTGGACGAGCACACCATCCGCGCCATCGGCATCCTGCACCGCATCGAAAAGGGCGAGTTGACGGACGACCACCCGGTGTCCGCCGAGGCGATCGCCGAGGTGCAGTCGCGCCAAGTGCTCTATCTGGCGCTGCTGCTTCACGACATCGCCAAGGGCCGGGGCGGCGACCATTCCGAGATCGGCGCCCGCATCGCCGAAAAGCTTGGCCCGCGGCTGGGCCTCAATGAATGGGAAACGGAAACGGTCTCGTGGCTGGTGCGCCACCATCTGCTGATGAGCGCGACGGCGTTCAAGCGCGATATCGACAACCTGAAAACGGTCAGCGACTTCGTCGCCGCGGTGCAGTCCCCGGAACGTCTGCGGCTGTTGTTGATCCTGACCGTGGCCGACATCCGCGCCGTCGGGCCCGGCGTCTGGAACGGCTGGAAGGCGACGCTGTTGCGGGAACTCTACTGGCGCGCCCAGGAAGAGATGGCCGGCGACGTCCCCGCCGAGCGCCGCGCCGCCCGCGTGGAAAACGCCAAGGCGGCCCTGCGCGACCGGCTTGCCGGCTGGGACCCTGCGGAAATCGAGGAACACATCGGGCGGGGCTACGCGGATTACTGGTTGAGCTTCGACACCGATACCCATGTCCGCCACGCCGACCTGGTGCGCAAGGCGGAACGCGGCGGACTGGAGCTGCATATCGAAACCCACGTCGATGCGTCCCGCGCGGTCACGGAAATCATCATTTACACCCCCGACCACCCGGGTCTCTTTGCCCGCATTGCCGGGGCCATGGCCCTTGGCGCCGCCTCCATCGTCGATGCCAAGATCCTGACCCTCGCCAACGGCATGGCGCTGGACACCTTCACTTTCCAGGACTCCCGCGGCGGCCCCTTCGACAATCCGGAACGCCTGAAAAGGCTGTGGAAGCGCATCGAGGACTCGTTGTCGGGACGGCTGCACCCGGCCCGGGAACTGGAGATCGTGCGGCGCCGCAGCCTGCCCAGCCGCACGGGAGTCTTCAAGGTGCCGCCGCGCGTGCTGGTGGACAACAAGGCCAGCGCCCGCCACACGGTGATCGAGGTCAACGGCCGCGACCGCCCGGGGTTCCTCCACGACGTCACCGCGGCGCTGACCGGGCTCGGCCTGCAGATCGCCAGCGCCCACATCTCCACCTACGGCGAGCGCGTGGTCGACGTGTTCTACGTGAAGGACGTGTTCGGGCTGAAGGTGGAGCGCAAGGACAAACTGAGCGTCATCGAAAAGCGCCTCCTGGCGGCCATTGTCCCGGCGGACGACAAGGACGCCGCCCCCGCCGAGGGTGTGGCGGCGGCGGAGTAAACCCAAGGAGCGCTCCTTAGGTATTAGCGCGCCCCGCCGCCCGCTTCGGGCACCCGCCCGTCGCGGCCTTCCCGGCGCCGCCTTTTCGCCGCCGTGAAAAACCGTTAGACAACCCCCATGGTCCTTCTGCGCTCCATCGCCACCGTCGGCGGCCTGACCATGGTCAGCCGTGTCCTCGGGTTCGCCCGCGACATCCTGATCGCCTTCACGCTCGGCGCCGGGCCGGTGGCCGATGTGTTTTTCGTCGCCTTCAAGTTCCCCAACCTGTTCCGCCGCCTGTTCGCCGAGGGCGCCTTCGCCGCCGCCTTCGTGCCCCTGTTCGCGGGGCTCGTGGAGACCGACGGAAAGGACGCGGCGCGCGCCTTCGCCGAGCAGGCGCTGAGCGTGTTGTTGTGGACGCTGCTGGTCTTCGTCGCCGTCGTGCAGATGGCCATGCCGGTGCTCATGGTCGGATTCGCGCCCGGGTTCGTCGGCGATCCGGCCAAGTTCGACCTGGCGGTGCAGCTCACGCGCATCACGTTTCCCTACCTTCTGTTTATCTCGCTGGTGTCCCTGATGGCCGGGGTGCTCAATTCCCTGGGCCGCTTCTGGGCGGCGGCGGCGACGCCGATCCTGCTCAACGTGTGCCTGATCGGCGCCGTTCTCGGGCTCAGTCCGATGATGGAGACGCCGGGCCATGCGCTGGCCTGGGGCGTCGCCGGCGCCGGCATGGTGCAGTTCGTCTGGCTGCTCATCCATTGCGCCCGCGCCGGGATGCGGCTGCGCCTGACGCGCCCGCGCCTGACGCCCAAGGTCCGGTTGCTGGCCCGACGCATCCTGCCGGTGGCGGTGGGGGCGGGGATTTACCAGATCAACCTGCTCATCGACACGATCATCGCCTCGCTGCTGCCGTCGGGGTCGATCTCGTACCTGTTCTACGCCGACCGGGTGAACCAGTTGCCCTTAGGGATAGTCGGCGTCGCCGTGGGCACGGCGCTGCTGCCCATGCTGAGCCGGCAGTTGCGCGCCGGCCAGGCGGGCGCCGCCATGCACAGCCAGAACCGGGCCCTGGAATTCGCCTTCCTGCTGACGCTGCCGGCCGCCGCCGCGCTGGTCGTCATCGCCGGTCCGGTCATCGCCGTGCTGTTCGAGCGCGGCGCCTTCGGCCCGGCCGAGGTGCAGGCGACGGCGGCGGCGCTGGCCGTCTACGCCGTCGGCCTGCCCGCCTATGTGCTGGTCAAGGCGCTGACGCCCGGGTTCTTCGCCCGCGAGGACACGGCGACGCCGGTCAAGGTGGCCGCCCTCGCACTGGTCACCAACCTGGTGCTGAACCTTTTGTTGATGGGCCCGTTCAAGCACGTCGGCATCGCCATGGCGACGGTGATCTCGTCGTGGCTCAACGCCGGGCTCCTGGCGGTGATCCTGCACCGGCGCGGACACCTGGAGATCGATGCGCGGCTGAAACGCCGGCTGCCCCGGATGGCGTTGGCCAGCGCCGGCATGGCGGCGCTGCTGGCGCTCGCCCGCCGAGTGGCTGGGCGCTGGTTGGCCGGTGACGAACGACCGCACGCGGCGGCTCGTCCTCGCGTCGAAGGAGAATTCGGCGGCGCGTTTGTTACGCTGTGGGCGGGAAAGCGTTTGCGCGGATGCGTGGGAACGTTCGCGCACACGAGCGACGTTTCCGCCACGATCGAACAGGTCACGGTTTCGACGTTGAAGGATCACCGTTTCGTGAGTTGTCCGGTGACGGCTGGGGAGCTTGCGAATCTGACGATTGAGATATCTGTTTTGTCCGACACTGCGCTGACCCACGATCCGCTGTCTCTAACTCCGGGCGTTCACGGGATCGTCATCCGAAGCGGTGATCGGTCGGGCTGTTTTCTGCCGAAAGTCGCGTCGGAGCGGGGTTGGTCGGCGTCGCAGTTTCTGTCGAACTGCTGCACCATGAAGGCAGGTTTGCCGGAAGATGCTTGGCGCGACGAGGGTGTCGAAGTGTCGTTGTTTACGGCGGACTCGTTTCGTGAGGCGGAATTGCCCGGGATGTTGGGCTAGGCGGGTTGATGCATCAAAGTCGTATTCAGGCGGTTGACCATGTGGTGCGTGAGGCCCCCATCGGTTTGGGCGAGGCGTTACGCTGGTTCTACGGTTGTGTCGGTTGCCTGGACGAGATTCCCCCGCATTCGACCAGCCGCCCGGTGGTTCTGTTTCGATCGGCACGGATCGAGCTGCGCGTTTATCTGGTGGACAATCCCCAGGTTGATTCTGCCGGCTTTCCTGTGGTGCTGGCGGTTGAGTCCCTGGAGGAGACGGCTGAGCTTCTGGACGAGCGATCCGTTCAGTATGAGCGGATCACAGCCACCCACTGGGGCGACGTCCGGCTGGAGACCAGCGATCCGGGTGGCAATAGGGTGGACTTTGTGAGGCACACACCCGTGGGTCCGCTGTGAATCCAGGCGGTTTTCGCCTTGCGAGGAGGCCCCAAAATTTCATAAAAAAGGGGGATGACACGACGCTGCAGTGAGTGTATACTACGCGCAGTCGTTTGAGGTTTGTGCATCAGCAATCGCTAATCGCTGTCTGCCCTTCCGTGTTGTTCGATCCGCTCTTGGTTGCGTTTGGCAGGCATTTGTGGAACGTTTTGTCATCAGGTCCACCTAGCCAGGGACAGTAGTCTCGGGGTGTCTTTGCGACAAGAGCTTCGCACTTCTGGTGGCCCGGCGGGTTGATCCGGGCTGGAGTCCTGCGGCTGAATGTGATCGTGTTAGCACGGTGCATGCTATACGAAAGTGTCGCCCGTTCGAGCGAAACGCAGCAAACCCATCATTGGCCTGTCCGGCGGCATTGGGGCGGGTAAGTCGGCGGTGGCGGAGATCTTGGGGTCGCTCGGTGCGGCCGTGATCGATTCTGACCGTCTCAGTCACGAGGTGATGTGCGAGCCCAACGTTGTGGCTACGTTGCGTAGCTGGTGGGGTCATTCGGTTCTAACGGTTGATGGTGTTCCCGACCGCCGGGCGATCGCGGCGATTGTGTTCAAGGATTCGGCTGAGCTTACAAAGCTCGAAGAGCTGTTATACCCCCGCATTCATGACCGACGGGAGGTGTTGGTCGATCGGTACGACGCCGACGCGGCGGTCCGAGCGATCGTCTTGGATGCCCCGAAGCTGTACGAGGCGGGCCTGGAGGGGTTGTGCGACTCGGTCATTTTTGTCGACGCTGACTGGCAGGTTCGTGTGAAACGTGTTGGTGCGTCGCGAGGGTGGGACGAAGCGGAGCTGCGACGGAGAGAAAAATTGCAGTTTCCGCTGGATCAAAAGCGGGCGAATGCCGATTACTGTGTGACCAATCATTCCAGGATCGACGAGTTGCGTTCCGAAGTGAATCGTGTATTTTCCTCGATCGTAGCTTCCTTTTCCGCTTAGCCCGCCCGAACTGTGTTGATGGTTTGTTAGCGGTTCCGTCAGATTTCGATCTGAATTCGATAAAACCGATCAGTCACCGACGTTTAACCCATGTCTGTATCAGGAGGAAAGTTTCATGGCGAAAGCCACCACGAGTAAATCACATGCCACGAAGAAGAAGTCTTCGTCTACCGCAACCGAAGAGACGCCCTCCTCGGCACCCGCTCCCGCGGGGACCGGCAACGGCGCACGCTCGTCGGCCGGTTCGAGCGAGAGCCCCATCGACGCGGAAACCCACGCCAAGTACGAGGAGATCAAGCGCGGTGACATCTACATCACCGCGCTGCAGAAAATGAGCGTCCAGGAACTCCACGCGGTCGCAAAAGAAGAAGGCCTGGAGGAGTATACGGGGCTCAAGAAGCAAGATCTGATTTTCAAGATTCTCAAAGACCGCATCAACCGAGACGGGTTGATGTACGGCGAAGGCGTTCTTGAGATTCTGCCCGATGGCTTTGGATTCTTGCGAAGCCCGGAATACAACTACCTCCCCTGCCCCGACGACATCTACATCAGTCCGTCGCAGATTCGTCGCTTCGGGCTGCGCACGGGACACATTGTCGCCGGGCAGATACGTCCGCCGAAAGAGTCCGAGCGTTACTTCGCTCTTCTGCGCGTCGAGGCGATCAACTTCGAGGATCCCAACGTCGTCACGGACAAGACGAACTTCGAGGATCTGACCGTTTTGTTTCCGGACCGCCGCCTCATGTTGGAAACGACGCCGGACGAGTTGAACATGCGCATCGTCGATCTCGTGACGCCGATCGGGCGGGGGCAGCGCATGTTGATCGTTGCTCCGCCGCGTACGGGGAAAACGGTTCTTTTGCAAAAGATGGCCAACGCGATCTCCGCCAACGATTCGGACGTGTAC
>JADFHR010000228.1 GCA_022567015.1 Pseudomonadota bacterium | reverse complement strand
TATTTCATGAAGGCGCCGGCGCACGGAACGCCGGTGGGTGCCCTTCGACGGATGGCGCCGGTTTCCACGAAGGAGCAATGTGTCCCGTTCCCTTCAAGAAATATCCGGGCTAATCCTCCTTCAGGGGCACCGCGGTTTCCAAGTCGGCCTCGAGCCGCCAGCCTCCCCGCGCCCGCTGCCACACCGTGAAGAGACCGTAGCCCAGCACGATCGTCGCGAGGACGGGCCGGGGGATACCGCCCATCATGTAGAGCGGAACCGACACCGCGAAACAGGCCGCCGGAAGATAGAACAGCGTCCACTTCTGCGTGCTGCTCTTTGCCTGGAACCACGGAAAGACCGCCGAGAAAATCGCGATGATGAAGAAGAACAGCGACCACGGCCGGGTGAAGAACGGCGAGATGTCCGTGGTGATGGCCATGGCCTGGGCCAGGTTGAGTTCGGCGATATTGCCGAGCACGACACCCAGGATCATCGGCGCCAGGGGGAAGCCGAAATGCCGCATGAGGAAGCCCAGGATGCCGAACCACACCAGCGTCCAGACGTCGAACTCGATGTTGTTGATGGCGAAAACGCCGATGCCGCAGAACCCCAGGATGACGCTCGCCAGCACGTACATGCGGACCCTGGTCACCAGGACGAAGACCCGGAGCATGAACGACTGCAGGCCGATCATCATGAAGGTGGCGACGAAGAAGGCGATGAAGATGGAATAGGCGATCAGCGGTTCTTCGTCGATGAAGGTGGGGCTGGGGATGACGTCGTGGATGAGCAGCGCGCCCAGCATCACCGCCGTCGTCACGTCGCCGGGAATGCCCAAGGCCATCATCATGATCAGCGCCCCGCCTTCGACCGCGTTGTTGGAGCTTTCCGGGGCGATGATGCCATCGGCGATGCCGGTGCCGAACTTCTCGGGATGTTTGGAGGCCTTCTTGGCCTGGTCGTAGGCCAGGATGTTGGCGATCGAGCCGCCGGCGCCGGGCAGGATGCCGGTGAACACGCCGATCAGCGACGAGCGGACGACGATGGTCCACCGTTTCAGGACCTCGCGGATGGCCCGGCGGTGCTCGATCCTGACATAGATGGTTCCCTTATCCGTCAGGGATTTTCGCGCCGCCACGGGATCGCGGACATCTCTCAACAACTGGCTGAAGGCGAACAGGCCGATCAGCACGGCGATGAAATCGAATCCCTGCAGCAGCGTGTCCGATCCGAAGTTGAAACGCGCCATGCCGACGGCCTCGTCCTCGCCGACGGTCCTGATCAGAAGTCCCAGCGCGCCGGCGATCAGTCCCTTGACCATATTCTCTCCGGCCAGGCTGGCGGTGATGGTCAACGCGAACATCACCAGCATGAAGTAATCCCAGGGATGGAACTCCAGCCCGATCCTGGCCAGTTGCGGGGCCAGGGTCACCAGAAGCACGGCCGAGATCATGCCGCCGGCAAAGGACGACCACACGCCGATGCCGAGCGCCAGGCCCGGTTCGCCCTTGCGCGCCATGGGAAAGCCGTCGAAGGTGGTGGCCACCGACGAGGGCGTCCCCGGGATGCCGGTGAGAATCCCCGCCATGAGGCCGCCGGAAAGGCCGCCGACGAGGACGCTGACCATGATCGCCAGCCCCTGGGGTGCCGGCATGCCGAAGGTAAACGGCAGCGTCAGGACCACCGCCATGGCGATGGTGAAGCCGGGGATGGCGCCGGCGATCAGGCCGCCGGCAACGCCGACCATCATCAGGATGAAGGTCTCGATGGTTCCAAGCTCGACAAAAGCCGCAAGGATGTTTTCGATTATCACTTCGGCTTTCCCTTAGAATTGGCCCAGGATCATGCCCGGCGGCAGCAGGACGCCGAGGCCGAAGGTAAACAGGCTCCACATGCCGCCGATGGCCACCAGCGCCACGGTGGCATGGAGAACCAGGTTTTTCCGGTCCCAGCCGCCGAGCGCGCCCAACAGCACGAAGACGAAGGTGACCCCGCCGATCAGCATGCCGAGCACCGGCAGCGTCGCCAGGTAGGCGAAAAACAGCACGAAGCACCAGATCGGGTTCTTCCAATAATAGATCCAATCACGGAAATTCGTCAGGGGAGGGCCTTGTTCGCCGTCTCTTTCATCGGGGCCCGCGCGCAGGGACTGGACCAGGTAGATCAAGGACAGGAACGCCAGCACGCCCAGGACGACCCGGGGCCAGGTGCTCGGCAACAGGACGCCGTAGTCGGGCTGGCGGATATCGAAGCTGGCCCAGAAGAAGACGCCGCAGAAGACGAGCAGGACGATAGCGACGACGACGTCGCGGTTGAGACGTTGCATGGCTGTCTCGCGGCGATCGAGCGCTGAAAACGGCCCGGACCGGCGTTACGGCCCGGGCCGTTTTCGAGTGGTTTTACCCTTTGTTTTTATTTTTTGTACATGCCGATCTTGATCGCGACCTTTTCATAGTCCTTGTAGGTATTTTCCACCCACTTGCGGTATTCCGCGGGTCCGACCCATTTGATGTCGGTGCCTTTGGCGTCCATCTGTTTCAACAGGCCGGGATCCTCTGCCGCTGCCTTGAAGACGTTGGACCAGTACTCGACGATGTGCTTGGAGGTGCCCTTGGGTGCGACGATGCCCCGTTTCAGGGCGAACACCATGTCGACGCCCACTTCCCTCATGGTCGGCATGTTCGGCAGGAACTTGGAACGCTTAGTGTCGGCGATGGCATAGCCCTTGAGGTCGCCGTTCTCCAGGTACTTGCGGCCCGAGGCCACGTTGAGCACGCCGAGCTGGATGGCGTTCGACAGAAGCGCCGTCATCCGCTGCCGCGTGCCGTCGAACGGCACGTACTTGAACTTCATGCCGGTCAGGTCCTCCATGATCAGCCACATGAACTGGCTGGTGGAGCCGAAGGTGGCGCCGGTGAGGATGGTTCCCGGCGCCGCCAGCGCCGCCTTCTTGAGCTCGGCGAACGTGTTCCAGGGCGCCTGGCCCGAGGCGCCGACGATATCGGGCGTGGAGGTCAACAGCGCCACCGTCTCGAACTTCCCGAAGTGGAACTTGATGCGGCCGTTGAGGTAGCTGGTGATGGCGCTCTGGTGGATGGCGAAGAGCGTGCAGCCGTCGGGCTTGGCTTTTGCCGCTTCCTTGGCGCCCTTGTTGCCGCCCTGGCCGGGGATGGTCACGACCTTGATCTTGGGCGTGACGTCCAGATTCTTGATGGTCTTCTCGAAGATCGAGAAGATCACGTGGGTTCCTCCGCCGGGCTTCCACGGCACGATCAGTTTGGCCGTTTTGCACTTCGGGGCCCGGGGATCAGCCACCGCGGCGTCGGGCGCGAAAGCCAGTGCCGCGGCGGCCGCGGCGACGCCAAGGATGGTGTAGGTCAGTCCTTTTCTCATCGTATGCCTCCCACATTGAAATCACAGGTGATCCGGGGGTAAAGGCACACAAAAACTCTGCCGCATCATGGGTCGACAGAGCCGTCAGGCGCCCGCCCCCTTGCAAAATTTGCTTGCGCCAGTCTAGCCTGTACCCTTCAGACTGACTACCCCTGCGTGAACGCATCCAAGATCATTAACGGTTTCGTGAACAGGGACGGTCCCATGGCACCAGCGGCACAACAGGATCTGCGGGTCGGCGTGGGCGGCGTGGGCACCATCGGGGGGGCGGTCGCCTCCCGCCTGGATCAAGGCATTCCGGGGCTGCGGCTCGTGGCCGTCGCGGCGCGCAACGTGGACAAGGCGCGCCGGCGCATGGAAGGGTTCCGCAACCCGGTGCCCGTGGTTTCCCTCGGCAAGCTTGCCGAGGACGCCGACGTGATCGTGGAATGCGCGCCGGCGGGCGCCTTTGCCGAGGTCGCCGAGCCGGCGATCCGGGCCGGGCGGATATTCGTGCCGGTGAGCGTCGGGGCGCTCCTCGGCGCCCCCGGACTGATCGATCTGGCGGGCGAGACGGGTGCGCGCATCATCGTTCCCTCGGGCGCGCTCCTTGGTCTCGACGCGGTGCGCGCCGCGGCCGAGGGCGACATCCGCTCGGTGACGATGGTCACCCGCAAACCGCCCGCGGCGCTCGCCGGGGCGCCCTACCTGGAGGAACACGGCATCTCCGTCGACGGCCTCACGGCGCCGCTCAGGGTCTTCGCCGGCAACGCCCGGGACGGCGCCAGGGGATTCCCGGCCAACGTGAACGTGGCCGCGGCGCTGAGCCTGGCCGGAATCGGGCCGGAACGGACGCGGCTCGAAATCTGGGCCGACCCGGGCGTCACCCACAACACCCACGACATCGAGGTCGACGCCGACAGCGCCCGCTTCCGGATGACCATCGAGAACGTGCCGACGACGGAAAACCCGCGCACGGGGCGCATCACGGCGCTCAGCGTCATCGCCGTGCTGCGCGGCCTCGTTGCCCCGCTCAAGGTCGGGACGTAGCAGACCGCTCAAAGACTTCTGGCCTTCTCGCGCAGCACGAACTTCTGGATCTTGCCCGTCGACGTCTTGGGCAAAGGGCCGAAGACCACGTGGCGCGGGCATTTGAAGTGGACCATGTTGTCGCGGCACCACTCGATGATGGTTGCGGCGGCCACGTCTGCGGCGCCGGGCTTCAAGGCGACGAAGGCGCACGG
>JADFHR010000037.1 GCA_022567015.1 Pseudomonadota bacterium | reverse complement strand
GAAAGACGCGGAAGGCCGGTGTCCGGGCGTCGGGCCCCTTGCGGTAGGCGAGCGCAATCCTGGTCTCGGGAACCGGGGCGCCGAGGACCGCGGCCAACGCTCCGGCCAGCCCCCGGACCATGCCGTCTCCGCGGCGCCGGCCGGGGAAGATCCAGCGCACGGTGCCGTCGCTGGCGTCCGTCTCCAGATTGGGCAGGCCCTTTTCCAGGCCCTCGAGATAGTCCTCGAGAAAGGCCGCCTGCCGTTCGGTGAGCTTGTCGTCGCTGTCGGCCCAGGCGACCACCACCGGCACGCCGAGGGCCTTGAGGACGGCGCCCAGTTCGGCGTCCTTGGCCTCCTCCGTGGGCTGGTCGAGAAGGATGTCGAGACCGATGGCGCGCACGCCGGCGGCCTCCAGGGTGCGCAGGAGATCGGCGAGGAAACGCCGGTCCAGCGGCGAGCGGTAGGGCAACGCCGCCAAGGTGTCCTCGGTGACGGCGACGACGACGATGTCGGGATGCTGGGGCTCGGGCGGCGACAGGGTGGCGACGCGGATGTCCGCGACCCGGTTTTCCACCCACCCGACGAGAGGAAACACCCACGGCGCAGATACGCCGACGAGGGCCGCAAAGGCGATGATCGCCGCCGCCGCCACGTGCTTCGCCCACGGGGGGGGCGCCATCAGACCACCACCCGCGGGACGGCGGGACGGCGCGCCGCGCCCCCGGTTCCGCCGGCGCCTGGACGTTCACCGTCCCGTCCCGTCATCACCGCCACCGGCGCCCCTCCCCCCACGTTTTCCCCGGGAGTCCCGGATTCCCGAATCCGGCATGTCGTCCATCGAACGGGGGCTTCCGGCGCCCCTCACCTGATGAGGATTGTGCCGTGCATCCCGAACGCGGCGTGAAACGGGGCCGTGCATTCCAGCTCGTAGGCGCCCGTCCTGACCGGGACGAACTCCAAGTCCTTCGCCTCGCCCGGGGCGAGGGCGATGGATTTGAGGGTGGGCTGCGCGGTCTCGCCGGACCGGGTGATAAGTCTGCCCGGCGCGATGGCCTTGAAAAACCCGTCGGAGACGAAGAAATGGGTCGAATCACCGCCGTTCTCGATCCTCAGCCGGTAGGGCGTGCCGGCGCGGAAGGTCAGCGTACCGGGCGAAAAGGCGTATTCCGAAAGGACGACGGTGAGCGTTTCGGCCCGCGACCACTCGGCGGACGCGACGCGCTCCCGGACATCCTCCACATAGCCCGCCCCGGGGTCGCCGAAGACGTCTTGCGCGCCGGCGCACCCTCCGACACCGACGACCGCCAGCGCCGCCAGCGCCGCTTTGCCCGCCTGGGCGAAGACACCTCGCTCGATCGGAATGACGGTACGGCCGTCCATGGGTATTCCCCCTGGCCCCGGGATCGTCAACCGGCCGGCGCCGCCTGGGCCGGCGATAGGGGCAACGGCGGCGGCCGGACGCGGAAGGGCGTCATCCCGCCGGTTGCCGGCCGCCGGCCACCCGGGATCCGAGGACAGTACCCCGACCCTGGCCCTTCCACTTCCACGTCCCCAGTGCGGCGCGGATTTCCCTGATCAACAGCTTCAGGAAATAGGCCTTGTGAACGGTGCTCCACACGGCTTGCCCCCTGCGCGGTGTCCGGCGCCGCGGAAACGCCCGCCGCCGCCCGATCATCCTTCGCCGCCGCCGCCCCGTCAACAGCATCGGTGCCCCGCGCCTGTCCCCGGTGCCGCCGGGGGCCGCCGGGGGCCGATGGGGGCCGATGGGGGCCGCCGTGGGCCGTCAGGAAATCCTTATACCCTCAAATAAGACAACTATTAAGACGACTATATCCAAGGATCATCATGGAAAGGCAATAACAAAATAAATCAACATTATAAGTTGTCTCGCCCCTGCATTCCTTAATAGCCGCCACTCCTTGATCGTGCGGCGAAGGGCAAGGCTATCTTCGATCTACTACGTCTGGATATGGCGTATTACATATGTAGGGCCGATATGATATGGTACGTATAGTAACAATACGGATAAAATACGGATAAAATACGTATGAAATGTCCCGAATCATACGTCCATGGGGGTTGGGCGACGCGCGGCGCGGCGGTGGTTCTCTGTTCCGTGCTGCTCGGCGCATGCGCCATACCCGCGCCGCTGAAGTTCGCGTCGTGGGCTTTGGACGGCATCGCCTACCTGACGACGGAGAAATCCGTCACCGACCACGGCATATCGCTGGTGGCGCAGCAGGACTGCGCGTTGTGGCGCGGCGTCACGGGCGAACCGATCTGCCGGAGCGAGGACGGCACCGCGATCGCGGTGGCCGCCAGCGACGGCCAATCCATCGGCAACGCCGAGGGCGGGGTTCCATCCGACGCCCGGACGTTGATCGCCCTGGCGCCGGCGGCGGGACCCGCCGACCCGGACGCGGCGGCGTTTCGGGCCGCGGACGAGCCATGCGGGGGATATGGGGAGTGCCGACAAGGCGAGGCCCGCCCGGAGCCGCCACCGGACCTTGTCCTGGCCCACCGGCCCGCCGTTGTGCGCCGCCGTCTCGATCCCTGGCCGGCTCGCGGCCCGGCTCCCGACACGTGGCTCGGACCAGGCGTTCGAGCGGTGATCGAAGGGGTGCATGGGGACGCCCTGGACCCGGCGTTCACGCCCGAGTCGGGCGACTGAATTCGTTCCGGATCCGCCCGCCGGACCTGGTGGCCTGCTAGAGGTGGTTCAGGTACGGCCCCCGCGGCCCAGCATCTCGACGATCTTCTCCAGCCGCGCCCGATCCAGGATATAGAGATTGCGTCCCTTGCGGCGCACGATTCCGCCTTGGCGGAGTTGGCTCAATGCGCGGGCCACCGTTTCCCGCGCCGTGCTCGTGCGGCCGGCGATCTCGCGCTCCGGGGGAACCGGGCGTACGATCCATAGGTCCGGCGAAGCCGCGTCGGGCACGGCCAGGCGCAGGATTTCCACGTACACCCGCTGCATGGCGCCGAGGGTGCTCAGGTCCATGATGCGCTCGGTGGACGCCCGCACCACGCCGACAAGCCGCTCCAGGACGCGGAACGCGATCTCGCCGCGCCGGTGCAACAGATCGAGAAAGACATCGCCCGGCAGAAAGGCGAGAAGCGAGTCCTCGATGGCCTGCACGCTCGCCGTGCGGGGCAGCGCGTCGATGGCCGCGAGCTCGCCGAAATACTCGCCCGCGACGAGGGTGGCGAGCGCAATTTCCCGGCCCGACAGCGTATAATTGACGACCCACACCGTTCCCTGGACGACGAAGAAAATCTCCCGGCTCGTGCTTTCCCGGTCGAAGACGATCTGCCGGGCCTTGTACCGGCGCCACTGGCAGCGGTTTTCGATGCGCCCCCGTTCACCTTCGTCGAGCCCTTCAAACAGGGCGATTCCGGCCAGTGTGTTTGCCCCGGCGTCGTCCACGTCCCGCCCCCCCCGTCACGGTCCAGCACGCGCCAACCCCGGCGGAGCCCCTTCCGCAAAGCTCCCGCGGGGTTGGTGAAGTGCCATCGGAATGAAACCACCCGAGGTAGAGAAATTATCTGATCAGGTGGCCATGGACAAGGCCCTCCGGCGCCACGCGGCGGCGCGCCGGCGCGAGACCCGGGTCAAGGATCCGACCCCCCACGGCCCATGCCGAACGCCTTCACGGCGAGGCATATCATCGACCGCCATGGGACGGCCGTCACCATTCTGCAATCAGCAATAGTGATTGTGTTTGTGGACGATGCCTGAATCCGCCCCGAAACTGCGGGACACGGACCGGAAAGGTGCCGAGGGCAGAGGACAGCCGGCGGGTTTTCACCGGGTCGGGAAATTTCCTGTTTTGCCGGGCGTCCGGGCCGGGCGCGGGTCCCGGCCCGTCGGGACGGGGAGGGACCGGTGACGGGCAGGGGTTCCCACGACGACAACGGCGTGGTCGTGCGGCCCGCGCTTTCCCGCCGGGAACTGGCCGTGGCGCCGGCGTCGGGGCCGGAGGCGGACAACCGATCCCATCGCGGGCGGCATGGACACGCCCGGGAACGCCAACCGACGTACGTGTTGTGCCGAACGGCGAACGAGGGCAAGATTTGGCATTATGGGTCGCCTTGCACTCGCCGCCGCCCTGGTGCTTCTATTGACGGCCGACGCCCGGGCCGACCTCGGCGCCGGGATCAGCGCCTACAAACGGGGCGACTACGCCACCGCCCTGGCCGAATTCAGGCGGGCGGCGGAGCAGGGGTCCGTGGTCGCGCAGGTCAACCTCGCCGCCATGTACTACAAGGGACAGGGCGTTCCCCAGGACGACGCCGAGGCGGCAACGTGGTACCGCAAGGCGGCCGATCAGGGGGACGCCGTGGCGCAGAACAACATCGGCCTCATGTACGACAACGGGCGGGGCGTTCCCCAGGATTACGGCGCGGCGGTGAAGTGGTATCGGCGCGCCGCCGAGCAGGGCCAAACCGGCGCCCAGTTCAACCTGGGCGTCATGTATCGAAACGGCCTCGGCGTCGGGCAGGACCCGGCCGAGGCGGCCCTTTGGTTCCAGCGCGCCGCCGAGGCCGGCCTCGCCGAGGCCCAGTATACCATGGGGCGGATGCGTCACCTCGGCGTCGTCCTCGTCCGTGACCACCGCCGGGCGCTCAACTGGTACCGCAGGGCCGCGGCCCAGGGTCACCCGAAAGCCAAGAACCACGTGAAAGCGCTGGACGCGGCCGGCGTGACGCCGCTGCCGCCCCCGCCCGATCTGGAGTTGGCGCCGGACCCTGGCGCACGCGCGGCCCCCGGGGGAACAAGGGGGGTGTCCCCCCGGCAACATCATGCGGGGGACGCCGCCGCGGGAGCCCCTGCGCCCGTGCCGCCCGAAGCGGGCGCCTTCCGCATCCAGCTTGGGTCGCTGGACTCCGCCACCGCGGCCAAGGCCGAGTGGCGGCGGCTCAGGCGCCGCCATCGGGACCTGCTTGAGGCGTTGCGGCCTCGGGTTCAGCGGGCGGACCTGGGCGCCAGGGGCGTGTTCTACCGGCTGCAGGCCGGCCCGCTGGCCGGCGCCGGGCGGGCCAAGGGTCTGTGCGAGGCGCTGGCCCGGCGCAACGTCCCGTGCCTGGTGATCACGCCGTGAGGCGCTGCCGGGGCGTGGTCCGTGGGTATTGGCGTAACCGGCCGTCCTTCCATGGAGCCGGCGTGCGTTGTGTGCTAGAGGGTGGGTACAAGAGGGTGTGTGCCGGATGCGCGGTGTGACGCTGGCAACCGCCCCGCGGCGGCCTGGCGGCGGGGAAAGGACGAACATGGAGCAAGATGCTAACAAGCGCCGCCATGCGCGGCGCGCCGTTTCCAGGCCCGCCCGCGCCGTCGCCGGCGACCGGGAACTCACCGGGACCGTCACCGACCTGTCGGCGGGCGGTGCGGCCCTGCACCTGGATTCCCCGGCGGAGAATCTGGACGAGGACGCCTTGATCGACCTTTACATCGAGGACTTGGACCCGCTGTCCGGCCATCTGGCGCGCACCTTCGAAGACGGCATCGCCGTCGAATTCGACCTCGACGAGGCCGAGGAGGACCGTCTGCTCGCCGAGATCATGGAGATGCACAACGCCATGCGCGCGGAGGACCAGTAGGGCGGCGCCGCGCTGGTCGCCGGCCCTATCGGCGCGTCACAAATGTTGCCGGCCGGCCATTAATTTCGGCGGAAAAGGACCTCGAAATGCGTTCCCATCGTCACTAAACTAACCGTCATTCGGCGCCTCGAACGGCCGGTGCAGACCTCGGCAACCCCTTGGAAATATTGGCGCGCCCGGAGAGACTCGAACTCCCAACCTTCTGATCCGTAGTCAGATGCTCTATCCAATTGAGCTACGGGCGCATGCCCGGCGCGCGGCGTCCTCGAAGGCCATGGGAAAGGGTGGGGACCGTACTCCAGGCCCACGGCGAAGGCAAGCGTCCGGGAAGCCCGGCCGAGGCCCGTCCGGCCGTGAAAAATCGGTCCTTGTCGCGCCATTAACCTTTCAGTAGTATCCCAAAGAATAAGATGGGGAGAGGTTTTAGCTTTATTCCCTTTGCAATAGTCGTCCCACTTGTGGCTGCGTTTGTTTCAGCCACCGAAGGCGAAACCGCAAACATGGTATTTTCCAAGTTTCGGACCATCGTAGTTGCGGCGGCGCTGTTGTCGCCTGCTTGTACCTTCGTCGAGGAGAGTCTGTGGCCTTCCCTGACCGGCGAGGAGCCGGCCGGGGCCAAAGCCAGGCAGCAGGCGCAAAGGCAGGAACAACCGAAACCGGAGAAAGCGCTTGTGGCGGCCGAACCGGCGCCCCGGGCAGCGGCCAAACCGCTGGTCCGGCCGACACCAAAACCGGCGCCCCGCCCCGCCCCGTCCGCCGCCGCCGACGACCCGCAGCCTCCGCTGGGCACGACGGACTTCCTACCCACAGGCGTCACCCCGGGCGCGCCCACGGGAACCTTCGTCGGCAAGAAGGTGGTGGAGTTGCGCGGGGAGCTGACCCAGCTGCAGAAAAACGTCTCCGAGAACAACAAGACGCTGCAACAGTTGCGCGGGCGGATCGTTCGGGATTCGCAGCACTATCATAGCACCCTGGCGGCCGTAAACGCCCGCCTCCAGGTGGGCACCACGCCGGGCAATCCCATCCTGGTCCAGCAGTTCAACAGCGCCCAGGCCGATCTGGATCGCCTGGGCGCGGACATCGCCCAGATGAACAAGCTGTCGACGGCCATTGCGTCGGACTCCACCATGTCCGGGTTCCTCTCGGAATCGGCCCGCGCCGCGTTCAGCATCTCCGGCGCCGTGGACGAGGACCACCGGCAGCTCGCCATCCTCGAGGACGAGGTCAACCGCACCGTCGTCCTCATCGACCGCCTGTTGAAAGAGGTCTCCGAGGACGTGCGCCGGCAGTCCAGTTACGTGGCCACCGAACGCAGCAACCTCAACCTGCTTTCGGTCGGCATCAAGAGCGGCGAGATCTATGGCGTGAGCCTGGTCAACCGGGCCATGGTCGCGGCCTCCGGCGTCGGCGCCAACGGTTTCGCCACCCGGCCCGCGGATACCACGGGCAAGCGCCCGCTGGTGATCATCCGCTTCGACCGCGCCAACGTGCCCTACCAGCAGGCCCTCTACAGCGCCGTCGGCCGGGTCCTTGAACGGCGGCCCAACGCGGTCTTCGATCTGGTCGCGGTCGCCCCCAGCGCCGGCGGTCCGGCCAGGGTGGCCCTGAACACGAATAAGTCGCGGCGTTTCGCCGACGGCGTGTTGCGCTCCCTGATGGACATGGGCCTGCCGCCCAGCCGTGTCGCCGTGTCGGGCAAGACCAGCCCCACCGCCAGGACCAACGAAGTCCACCTTTACCTGCGCTGACGCAAGGCCGGCCCGGCCCCGCGGACCGGCCGACAATTCCCGGGACGACCGCAAGGGAGGACGCCATGGGCGGGCTGTCGAGGTTGGGGCGCGCCGCCGCCGTCGTGTTGGCCGCCGGTACGGGGCTGCCGGCGTGCGCGGCGGACGCGGAGTCCGTGCTCGAGACCATCGCCCTGCCCGACGGCTTCGCCATCGAGATCTATGCCCGCGTCCCCGGCGCCCGCTCCATGGCGGTGGCGAGCGACCTGAACGCGGTCTTCGTCGGCACCCGCGGGGATTCCGTGTACGCCATCGTCGATGAGAACGGTGACGGGACCCCCGACCGGGTAGTCAAGGTCGTCGACGGCCTCAAGGTCGCCAACGGCATCGCCTGGCGGGACAACTACCTGTACGTGGCCGAACAGCACCGCATCGTCCGCTTCCACGGACCCGACATCGCAGGGCTGCGCCGCGCCCGGCCCGAGGTGCTGTTCGACGGCCTGCCCGACGACTCCTGGCACGGATGGCGCTACGCCGCGTTTGGCGCGGACGGCATGCTCTACGTCTCGGTCGGCTCCCCGTGCAACATCTGTGCGGTGACCGGGCTGGAAGGCACCATCATCCGCTTGCAGCCGCAAGGGGGCGTGCCGGAAATCTTCGCCCGCGGCGTGCGCAATTCGGTCGGCTTCGACTTCCACCCGAGGACGGGCGAACTCTTTTTCACCGACAACGGCGCCGACAACATGGGAGACGACGTGCCCCCCGACGAACTCAACCACGCGCCGCGCAAGGGACTGCATTTCGGCTTCCCCTATTACGGCGGCGGCGACGCCCTCACCCACTATATCGGCCCGGCGCCGCCCCGGCCGGTGACCATGCCGGCGGTGCGCTTCGGCGCCCACGTGGCGGCGCTGGGCGTCCATTTCTACCGGGGAAGCCTGTTCCCGCCCGCCTACCGCAATGACGCCTTCGTCGCCCAGCACGGTTCGTGGAACCGCACCATACCCGACGGCTACCGGGTGGTGCGGGTGCGCTTCGACGCGGCGGGCCGCGCGATCTCCTGGGAGCCCTTCGCCGAGGGCTGGCTGCGGCGCGGCCGCGCCTGGGGCCGCCCGGTGGACGTGAAGGAACTGGCGGACGGGTCGCTGCTCGTCTCCGACGACCGCCAGGGGGTCGTCTACCGCATCACCTACAAAGCACGGTAGGCCGCGTGCGGGCGTCTACAGGAGCCCCTTTGCCGCCAGCAACACCAATGCATAGCGTGCCGCCTTGCCGATGCCGACGAGCACCAGGAACACCCACACATTGACCCGCATTACGCCGGCGGCGAAGGTCAGCGGGTCGCCGACCACCGGCAGCCACGCAAACAGCAGCGACCACGTGCCGTAGCGGCCGAACCACCCCTGCGCCCGTTGCAGCCGCTCCGGCGCCACGGGGAACCAGCGGCGGTCCCGCCAGTGCAGGCAGAAACGCCCGAGCACCCAGTTGACCAGTCCGCCCAGGGTGTTGCCGACGCTTGCCACCAGCCACAGGAGAACCGCGTCGTAGCGGTCGACGGCGTAGAGGGCGGCGAGCACCGCTTCCGAGGAAAACGGCAGTATGGTCGCCGCCAGCAACGCGCTGAAAAAAAGCCCCAGGTAGCCTTCCATCGCCCCGCCGCCTGTTTTCCTGTCGCGCCAAAGGGCCCCTTCCCATGGGGTCAGGCGGGGCGATGCCCTTTTCGTGCGCCGGCCTGTACGGCCACGTTGTCGATGAGCCGCACCGCGCCCAGCCAGGCCGCCGCCAGCACCCGGGCCGGGCGGGCGGCCCCGTCCACCGGCTCGAGGGTTTCGGCGTCGCGCACCGTGAGGTAATCCACCCGGGCGAACCCGGCCTTGAGCAGCAACCCTTCGCCCCAGGCCGCCGTCTCGCCGGCGTCGGCCCCCCCGGCCACCTGCTCGGCCATGGCGCTGATGGTGCGGAACAGCGCCGGCGCCCGGGCGCGCTCCCGGGGCGACAGATAGGCGTTGCGGGACGCCATGGCGAGGCCGTCGGCCTCGCGCACGGTGGGTGCGGCTTCGATGCGGACCGGGATGTCCAGGTCCTTGACCAGGCGCTTGACGACCTGCAGCTGCTGATAGTCCTTTTCGCCGAAAACGGCGATGTCGGGCTGCACCTGCATGAGCAGCTTGGCGACCACGGTGGCGACGCCGGTGAAGAAGCCGGGACGATGCTCTTCCTCCAGGCAGTCGCCGAGTCCCGGCACCGAGACCTTGGTCACGTTGCCCGGGAGATACATCTCGCCCGTTTCCGGAGCGAACAACAGATCGGCGCCGAGGGCGGCAAGCCTGGCCGCGTCCGCCGCCTCGTCGCGGGGATAGACCCGAAAATCCTCGTCCGGCCCGAACTGGGTGGGGTTGACGAACAGGCTTACGCAGGTGCGTCCCGCCTTGGCCAGGGACAGGCGCACCAGCGACAGGTGCCCTTCGTGGAGGGCGCCCATGGTGGGCACAAGGCCCACCGTTTCCCCGGCCGCCCGCCAGGCGCCGACGCGGGCGCGCACCTCGGCGACGGTGCGCACGGTGTCGATGGATATGTCGCCGGGCGCGGCCGCGGTCGCCTTGGGTTTAGCCACGGCGGCCTTTTCCCGGCTTCTTGATGCCGACGCAGTGTTCCGGTCCGGGAAAGCGGCGCGCCCGCACGTCCTCGGCATAGGCCGCCGCCGCCCTCTCCACCTGCTCGCCCAGCTCGGCGTAGCGTTTGACGAACCTGGGCGTGAACTGGGTGAACAGCCCGACCACGTCCTCGGTGACCAGGATCTGCCCGTCGCAGGCGGGCGAGGCGCCGATGCCGATGGTGGGCACGGGGACGGCGGCGGTGATGTCGCGGGCCAGGGACTCCACCGTCCCCTCGATGACCATGGCGAAGGCGCCGGCCTCGGCGACGGCGTGCGCGTCGGCCAGGATGGCGGCGGACGCCGCCTCGTCCTTGCCGCGGACGCCGTATCCCCCGGTGGTGTGCAGCGACTGGGGCAGAAGCCCGACGTGGCCGAGCACGGGAATGCCGCGCTTGGTCAGGAAGCGGATGGTCTCCGCCATCTCGGTGCCGCCCTCCAGCTTGACCCCGGCCGCGCCCGTCTGCGCCATGACCCGCGCGCAGGAGCGGAACGCGGCGGCCGGCGACTCCTGATAGGACGCGAACGGCATGTCGATGATGACACAGGCCATTTGCGTCCCCCGCACCACGGCGGCCCCGTGGGCGATCATCATTTCCAGGGTCACGCCCAACGTGGTGTCCATGCCGTAAAGCACCATGCCGAGCGAATCGCCGACCAGCAGCATGTCCACCTGGGCATCCAGCAGGCGCGCCATGGGCGTGGTGTAGGCGGTGAGGCTGACGATGGGAATGCCGCCCTTGCGCGCCTGCAAATCGGGAACGGTGGTCCGTCGTGTCCTGACCGGTTCGTCCAACACCGAAACTCCGAAGTGGCTTCGCCGCCTGTGCGCCGTGCCGGTCCTCGCGCGGCCGCGGATGCGGGATGGGCCGGCGCTACCCCGCCTGGCGCCAGGCAAAACCGGCATCGCCGTACACTAAACCCAAGATTCGTCTTCGCAAGGGGTTTTGCGTGGCGCGCCGTCGGCGGCGTCCGGCCCTGGGGATTACCCGGAAGGGCCCTCTGTGGATAATGGGGGAAAGACCCTATATGATTATGGATAAGGGGCTTTCTTGCGTTCCGATTGTGGAAAACCCTGGGGATAGTTTTGGAGAAACGGGGACAGTCAAGCCATTGAAAGGCAACGCGAAAGTTGTTATTAACGTGGCCCGGGACAGGACACCGGATAGCATAACCGGGGATGGACCGGCGTTACGGCAAACGCACCGGCTGGGGGGGGCACGATCATGGCGACGACCGAGGTGGCTCATCTTCTCGACCTTTGGGACAGGTGCATCTGCCCCTACTGCGGCACCCATGTACGGGAGGGCGCGCGGGTGGTCAGCGGGGATGCGCGTGAAGGCGGATTCTGCTCCATCCGTTGCCATAGCACATACTACACCTTCGAACTCGCCGCGAGAGCCGACTGGAGCGCCACGGAATCGTCCCAGCACGCCTAGCGCCGAAACACGCCTAGCACCGAAAGGCGAAACGACCCGGTCGTTTTGACTCGAGAAGCCCGCGGCCGCGGGCCGCGTCCGTTACGATCAGCCACGTCGACGCCCGGATAGGGGCCGCTGTCGGCGGCGGCGCCCCGCCCCACGGCTCTCCCGAAAAAGGGAGCGGGCCGGCGGCTGTGGAAGCCGGGGAAAACGTGATATCGTCAACGCCATCGGGACGGCGGGCGCCACCGGATTGTGGGCAACCCCGGGGGTTGATTCTGCACCACTCGGGATAAATGCGTCTTATAATGCGTTGCGGCATAACGATGTTTTGCGGTGGCTCCGGGCCTTGCCACGGCAGACCGGGTCCTTGCGCCGCCACAGCCGACGGGCCTGGACCGGGCGTGCCGCAGAATCGTCACCACCCAAGGTGCACGCCCGAATATTCACCAAGGGCCGAACGGGCCACGCGGAGATCGCGTCACCATGGCTGAGAATGTGAGTTTGCTCTTCCCCGACATGGCCGAGGACGACAGGCCGTCGTTGTCGCGCCATTCGACGGGAATCCTGCCTTACCAGGAAATCCAGGCCCTCGTCCGGGAGAAACGCATTCTTGCCACGCGCGCCATTTCCGAGGACCAGATCCAGCCGGCCAGCATCGATTTACGCCTGGGGTCCACGGCCTACCGGGTGCGCGCCAGCTTTCTGCCGGGGGCCGGGGTCCGGGTGCACGACAAGATCGAAGTCCTGGGCATGCATGAAATCGACCTGTCCCAGGGTGCGGTCCTGGAAAAGGGGTGCGTCTACATCGTGCCGTTGATGGAGTCCCTCAAGCTGGGGAAAAGGGTTTCCGGAAAGGCGAACCCCAAGAGCTCGACCGGGCGCCTGGACATTTTCACGCGCCTGATCACCGACGGGGGCCGCGAGTTCGACCGCGTGCGCAGCGCTTACAAAGGTCCGCTGTTCGCCGAGATTTCGCCGCGCGCCTTCAGCATCGTCGTCCGCGAAGGGTCGAAACTGTGCCAGTTGCGCATCCAGCAGGGCAGCCCGCCGGCCACCGACGCGGCCATGCGCAAACTCCAGGAGGAAACCCCGCTGGTGCACGCGGAGCCGGGGGAAGAAAATATCTCGAAGGGAATCGCCGTCTCCGTCGATCTCCAGGGTGATCCGGCCTCGCGCATCGTCGGCTACAAGGCGAAGAAGCACACCGACGTCATCGACGTCGGTAAGACGAACCACTACGACCCCCTGGATTTCTGGGAGCCGATCCATGCGGAAGGAACCGGGCGCCTCATCCTCAATCCCGGCGACTTCTATATCATGGCCTCCAAGGAAGCGATTACCGTGCCGGCCGACCACGCCGCCGAGATGATCGCCTACGACACCCTGGTCGGCGAATTCCGCGTCCACTACGCGGGCTTTTTCGATCCCGGATTCGGCCTTGCCGAGAACGGCGGACAGGGGACGCGGGCCGTCCTCGAGGTCCGCTCCCACGAGGTGCCCTTCCTGGTCGAGGACGGCCAGGTGGTGGGCCGGCTGGTCTACGAGCGCCTGACCGGGGTCCCCGACAAGCTGTACGGCGCGGCCCTGGGCTCGTCGTACCAGCGCCAGGGCCTGGCCCTGGCCAAGCAGTTCAAGAGGCCGCCCGGCTAGGTATAGGGGGCCGCCCGGCGCCCTGTCGCAGGCGCCCGCGCCCGGCGCCTTACGTTTTTCCGCCATCGTCGTCGTCGACGGGGACCGGCGCATCGCCCGTGGACCGCCGCCGTCTCCGCGGCCGGAAGGCCCAGGCCAGGACCCCGGCGAAGAGGATCAGCAGCCACACGATTCCCGGCACACCGATGGCGTCGAAAATTGCCGAAAGGTCCATGGGCTTTCCCCGTCGCAGGCCCCGCCGGGACGCAAGAGAACGGAAATTCTACCCGACCTTGCCGTCAAAATGTCCAAATTCAAGTTTAACAGTGATGCCGGGCGACGGTAATGCGCAGGAACGAAGCGCTCCACTTCCGCCGCGGCCCGGAGTACCATGACGGACAGACACGCCAGGGAGAGTTTCATGGACCACATGCCCGCCGGCCGGCTGCGCGGCGTCCGGCCAGTTCGCTTGGCCCTTGGCGCGACCCTGGCCGCGTTCCTGGTGGCGGCGGGCGCGTGCGCGCCGATGCCGGAACCGGGGGCGATGCCGCAAGCCGCCGCCGAAACCGAGGTGCCGGAGCCCGAAATCGCCGCCGGGCCCCAGGACCTTTCGCTCCAGGCCGCGGCCGCCACGGCGGAGCAGCCGGCGGCACCCGAACCCTCCACGGCGGAGCAACCGGCGGCGCCCGAACCCTCCACGGCGGAACAACCGGCGGCGCCCGAACCCTCCACGGCGGTCGAGGCGCCCGAAATCGCCGCCGTTTCCACACCGTCGGCGGAAGCGGAGCCGGAAGCCATCCCCGCGCCTGCCCCGGGTGCGCCGGTGCGCGCCAGGCGCTACATGATCGTTGCCGCCAATCCCCTGGCCGCGCAGGCGGGGCTGGAAATGCTGCGCGCCGGCGGCAGCGCCGTGGACGCCGCCATCGCCGCCCAGATGGTGCTGAACCTGGTGGAACCCCAGTCGTCGGGCCTCGGCGGCGGCGGATTCCTGATGCACTTCAATGCCAAGACCGGCGACATCGTGGCGTATGACGGCCGCGAAACGGCGCCCGCCGCGGCGCGCCCCGACATGTTCCTGCGCGACGACGGCACGCCGATGAAGTTCTACGAAGCCATCGTCGGCGGTCTCGCCGTCGGCGTTCCCGGGCTGATCAGGATGTTGGAGGCGGCGCACCGCGAGAACGGCCGCCTGCCCTGGGCGAAGCTGTTCGCGCCGGCCATCAAGCTGGCCGAAGAGGGGTTCGCCATGTCCGAACTCCTGAACGCCATGGTCGCCGGCGACACCAATCTCAAGACCTTCACCGGCGCGGCAAACTATTTCTTCGACGCCGACGGCCAGGCCAGGCCGGCCGGGACCATGCTCACCAACCGCCCCCTGGCCGAGACCCTGCGCCTGATCGCAAGGGACGGGGCGGAGGCCTTCTACACCGGCCCCATCGCCCGCGACATCGTGCGCGCCGTGCGCGAGGCCAGGGTCAATCCGGGGACACTGCGCATGGCGGACCTGGCGGCGTATAAGGCCAGGAAACGCGAACCCGTGTGCCTGTTCTACCGGGTGTGGCTGATCTGCGGCATGCCGCCGCCGTCGTCCGGCGGCATCACCACCTTGCAGATCCTCGGCGTCCTCCAGGCGTTCGACCTGGGGGCCTTGACGCCGGTGTCGGCGAAAGCCGTCCACCTGGTCGCCGAGGCCAGCCGGCTGGCGTTCGCCGACCGCAACACCTACATCGCCGATCCCGACTTCGTCCCGGTGCCCACGGCGGGCATGCTCGACCCCGGGTACCTGAGCCTGCGCGCCGGCGAGATCGCGGTCGGGCGCAGCCTGGGCAAGGCGCAGCCGGGCATGCCGGGCGTGGAGACCGGATTCCGCCACACCCCTGATGATCCCGCCCGCGGAGTCTCGACCACCCATTTGAGCGTCGTCGATGCAGACGGCAACGCCGTGGCCATGACCACCAGCATCGAAACCACGTTCGGCTCGCGGATCATGGTGCGCGGCTTCCTGCTCAACAACCAGTTGACGGATTTCTCCTTCCGCCCCGAAAACGACGGCGGACCCGTCGCCAACCGGCTCGAGCCCGGCAAGCGGCCGCGCAGCTCCATGGCGCCGACCCTGGTGTTCGACGGCGAGGGCCGGGTCGTGATGGCGCTCGGCTCGCCCGGGGGTTCGCGCATCATCGGGTACGTGGCCAAGACCCTGGCCGCCGCCCTGGACTGGAAGCTGGACATCCAGGCGGCCATCGACCTTCCCCACTTCGTCAACCGCAACGGCGCGACGGAGCTGGAGCGCGGCACGCCGCTGGAGGCGCTGGTGCCGGCCCTCGAAGCCCTGGGCCACAAGGTCATCGTCCGGCGCCTGACCAGCGGCCTGCACGGCATCATGGTTTCGAAGGGCGGGCTCACCGGCGGCGCCGATAGGCGCCGGGAAGGCGTCGCCATCGGGGATTAGTGGCCTCTATCACAATTCGATGGTAGGTGTGATGGAGGGTACTAAAATCTGATCAGGCGCTTGCCATGGACCCCCTCCCCCGTATTTTCCTCGTGCCCGGCGGCGACCGGCGCCTGCGTCTCGGCCACCCCTGGGTCTACGCCAACGAGATCCGCATGGACGCCGAGGCGAAGGCGGTGGCGGCGGGATCGCCGGCCGCCGTGCACCGGGTGGACGGCAAGCCCCTCGGCGTCGGCACCTTCAATCCCCATTGTCTGATCGCGTTCAGGCTTTTCTCCCGCGACCCGGCGGCGATCGTCGACCGCGCCTTCCTTGCCCGGCGTCTGGAACGCGCCCTTCGACTGCGCCAGCGGCTGTTCGCGCGGCCGTTCTACCGGCTTGTCCACGGCGAGGCCGACGGCCTGCCGGGGCTCGTCGTCGACCGCTACGACGACGTTGTGTGCCTGCAGGCGGGCACGGCGGGCATGGAGGCCCTGCTGCCCGCCGTCCTCGACGCGCTCGAGGAAATCCTTAGGCCCCGCGCCGTGGTGCTGCGCAACGACGGCGCGGCGCGCCGGCTGGAGGGGCTCGAGCCTTACGTCCGCGTCGCCAGGGGAGCGGTCGACGGCCCGGTCGAGGTGGCGGAAGGGGACGTGCGCTTCCTCGCCGACCCGCTCGAGGGTCAGAAGACGGGATGGTTTTTCGATCAGCGCGACAACCGCGCCTTCATGGCCGGGCTGAGCCGGGGCGGGCGCATGCTGGACGTCTACTGCTACGGCGGCGGGTTCGCCCTTGCCGCCGCCGCCGCGGGCGCCACCGAGGTCCTCGCCGTCGACAGCTCGGCCCCGGCGCTCGACCTGGCCCGCCGGGCCGCCCGGCTGAACGGCCTGGACGGGCGCTGCACCTTCCTCGGCGGCAAGGCGTTCGAGGAGATGGAGCGCCTGGCCGGCGAACGGTTCCGGGTGGTGGCCGCCGACCCGCCCGCCTTCGTCAAGTCGCGCAAGGACCTGCGGGCGGGCCTCAAGGGGTATCGGAAGCTGGCCTGCCTGGCGGCCGGGCTGGTGGAGCCCGGCGGCTTCCTGTTCCTGGCGTCCTGCTCCCACAACGTGGAGGCGGCCCTGTTCGCCGACGAAGTGGCCAGGGGCGTCGCCAGGGCCGGCCGCGCGGGCCGGGTGATCCGCGCCGCCGGCGCCGGCCCGGACCACCCGGTGCACCCGTTCCTGCCCGAATCCGCCTACCTCAAGACCCTGGTGCTCGAGCTCGACTGAAAGGGGCCACGGCGGGTGGGGCGGGAGACGACGGCAAGGCCGTTGCGGGCGGCGCCGGGCTCGGCTACCGTGCGCCCGCCGACGCCTGGGGCGACCCGGCGGAGGGATGGCCGAGCGGCTTAAGGCGCACGCCTGGAAAGCGTGTTCACCGAAAGGTGTCGAGGGTTCGAATCCCTCTCCCTCCTCCACCCTACGCCTAATACCAAGGGTCGCTGATCATGACTCATAGAGATCGCGTAGGCGGCTCGTCGGGCAGGAGGAAAGTTGCAGGCGATGCGGTGCATCGTCAAAACTTTTCGACGCCCTCCGA